>NZ_JANSIU010000010.1:0-64100 GCF_047462275.1 Synechococcus sp. H70.2 | reverse complement strand
CCAACACCTCCTCCTATCGAAACCTTTGCGCCCGATGCTCCCGGCAAGAGCCCCTTGGGCGAGTGGATGGCGGCCAAGCCCAACACGGTGGAGCTGCGCCCCGTGGGCGAAGTTCAAGCCGAGCCGGAGACGATCAGCGTCCACGACGTGGCCCAGGCTGCCGATGAAGGTGTAACCATTGCCCTAGAGCCGCGGCTTTCGCCGGTGCTGGAGGTGAAAGCAGGGGTGCCCAAGCCGCCCAAGTGGCCCAACCCTGCCGAAGCCCTGCAGGCCGCCTTCAACTGGATCTTCGGCGAGCCGGCCCACGCCGCCCGCAACGGCCTGAGGAGCAACTTGCTGCTCCTCCAGATCGCCAACCCCAGCAAAGAGCCGGGCATCCGCCCTGCCGAAAGCGGCGCTCCAGAGATTGCCGGCGACCTGGCTCGAGGCGGCGATGGCTGGGCACGGCGGCTGCGGCGCCAGTTGCTCAAAGGGGATCTAACCGTCCGCTGCGACTCTGAAGAGAAAGTCGGCCCCGATGGCGGCTTCTGGGTGCCGGGCGTGTTCCGCCCCAACTTCAACGACCGCTTCCGCTACGAGGCCTACACGGGCCGCAGCCGCCCCAGCACGTTGCGCCTTGACAATGAGGGTAAGGTAGTGGATCGGGATCCGCTGTTTGGGGACATTCCTGGCGTACAACCTCAGATGGCGCTCAACCCCTACGCTCGGGTGAAAAACGCTACGGCGCAAGCTTACGCCACCACATCCACCTATCTGGACGGTTACTACATCGACGACAAAGGCAGTGAGAAAATCAGCAATGGCCTCTGCTTCTACGTCAAGCCCAACGGCAACACCATCCAGGTGCAAATCGACCGCAACGGCGGCGATAACGATGGCCTGGTGTGGGTGGATGTGGAGCCCTTTACCCTGGATCTGAACAAGCCCACCACGGGCTTTGCTGGCGACAACCCGGTGCTGGGCGTGATCCTGGACGAGGTGACGCGGCGACCCATTCCCATTCCTCGCTTCCAAGAGCTGGCCTCCACCACTGTGAGCCAGCGCCGCCGCAGCGAAGACGGCAGCCAAAACTGGCAACTGCAGCCGGCCCGAGAGACGCGGGTCAACGCGGTGGCCGTTAGCGGGGTGCTTCCGTCGCGGCTGCATCAAACTGCCGGCGGCATGCACAACTTCCTACGCCTCAATGAGATGTGGAGAGGTACCAACCTCTTCTTCAGCGGCTCGATGATCCAGCTCAACTACAGCACCTATGCCACCGGCCCCTTCCTGCAGCACAGCTTCGAGCCGCCCAACCTGGTGCAGGATTCAACCTTTTTGCGCGGCTACGACTACTACTTCCCACCTCGTCGCCGCTTCGGCTACGACGTGGGCCTGCAGATTGCTCGCCGCCCTGGCGCTGTCTCCAGCCGCTTCCAATTCCCCTCCAACGCGCGCACAGAGTTCCTGCGCGAGCTGGATCCACAAGATCCGTATGTGCGGCGGCTGCGCTGCGCGCTCCAGAATCAGCCGGATGTGCCGTTGGATCCGTCTGCGCGGATTGGCGGCTGCAATGAGTTCAATTGATATTGACCCGTCCCGTCAGGGGTAGATTCAAGGTAGGGGCGAAATAGGGAGGGATCCATGGGCAAGGGTCGGCTTCGGTGGCAACTGGCAGCAGAGGGCTTTACCCTCATTGAGGTGTTGGCTTCGGTGGTAATCGTGGCCTTGGCCATGGCCGCCCTAGCCCCCACCCTCACGGTGATTGCCTACCGGCGGGCCATGAGCGAGCGGGTGGAGCTGGCCAACCGCCTGGCCCAGGAGGAGGTGGATCGCATCCGCACCCTGGTGGATATCGAGCTGTCGGCTGCTCCAAAGGCTTTTGAGGTGGCTCGTCTGCCCAAAGTGGGAGCCAACCCACTGGTCGACACCCCACCCCCTGACCAGATGCCCGCCGATGCAAATGACGGTAACTACACCCACAAAGACAACTATTCCCTTCGCCTGGCGCAAGTTCAAGTGCCGGGGCGGAATCCGGAAGAATACGTCATCCAAGCCTTCCGCGACGAGGGGGCGCCCTGCATCGACCGCCGTGAAAACAGGGTCATTCAGGAGGTGCCCTGCAGCTTTCGCCTGGGCGTGCGGGTTTACCACCGCTTTTCTTTTGATCCAAACACGCGCCGAGCGCTGCCTGGATTGAGAACGGAGCTGGTTTCGGCCAACCAAAACTTGGCCAATGCCGATGTCTGGCTCTTTCCCCTGGCCACCTCCTTTGTAGAAATTAACCCCGCCGCCAACTTGGGAGATGTTTGCCGGCAGATAGCCCGGCACATTCGCAGAGGTGAGGGTGAGGAGGATCCGGATCCCATCGAGAGGTGCCAGGCTTTCCCCCTGCCTGTTGATCCTGTTGAAAACCTGAGGTAGGGCCTGAGTTCCTGCCCGCAAACCTGTTGCAAGATGGGGGTGTTGCCCTATGTTGTTCAAGATCTTTCGCCGCCGAGCCAGCAGAGGGTTTACCCTCATCGAGCTGTTGGTCTCGCTGCTGATTGCCTCCATCTTTCTCCTGGCCACCACCATGATCGTCATCGAGACGATGCGGCTGGATCGGGAAGAGACGGGCCGCACCCAGGTGCAGGCGGAGCTAACCCAGGCCATGGAATTTATCCAGCAGGATCTGGCAGAAGCTCTCTACATTTACAACGACACCGAACAGCCCAACGGAGACAGGATCCCGGATGTCATCCAGCGGCTTTACGAGCCAGGTTGGATCCGCCGCCCCGATGATGCTATCCCGGTTGTTGCCTTTTGGAAGCTGGAACCGATCCCGCAGGGATGTTACCGTACTCGGCAAAAGGACGGTACTCCGGGAGACACAATCCCCACCTTGCAAGAGATTCGCGAAGGCCGTGCCATCTTGCCTGCCCAACCACCCCCTGGGTTCCCGATCACAAACGGCAGAAATGCGGATTGGGACACGCTGGTCAGCCGCCGCGGCATTTACACTCTGGTGGTGTACTACCTGCGCCGCAACTACAACAACGCCGGCAACCCAACAGGGGACACTCCCTGGGAAGGCAACGCGCGGATCGAGCGTTTTGAACTGGGACCCCTCGCAAGGCAAGGTGATAACGACTGCGCCGGGCGCAGTGAGTTCTTTAGGGTTGATCCTGATCCTTACCGGGAAGGTTTTCTTGCCTGGCCCTCTCAGCAGGCTTTGCAAAGGCTCCAGGAGCAGGGGACACCCCAGCAGCCTATTGCCAGGGCAGGCAACCAAGGCCCCCGCCTGATAACTCTGGTCTCCAACATCTTCAGCAGCCGGGAGGGGAGTCCGCAGGTTGCACCCGCTTGCCCGCAGGGCTATGCCTTTGGTGGCGGCAAACCCGAAGACGTCACCTTCTCGGGGTTGGCAGATAACCAGAACGACGTGGGCTTCTACGTCTGCGTGCGGCGCAGCCCCGGCGCCGACCGACCCCAGGATGTGATCATTAACATCACGGCTACGGCCATGGAGCGGGCCAACCCTGGCCTCTTCCGCCGCTATATCCAGGATGCCACCAGCGTCGATATCTCAGAGGTGTCGCGCTACCTGCTGCCGCTGCAAACTCGGGTTCTTGCCCGCGGTGTTATCAACCGTCAACTCTCCTAGGGGGAATGTCCACCATGTTGGCCTTGGAGAAAAAAACCATTGGCCCGGCGCGGCCGCTTCGATCCCAGGGCTTCACGCTGATAGAAGTCCTGGCGGTGGTGGTCATTATCGGCATTGTGGCCAGGCTGGCCGTCCCTTCCGGGATCAACATCTGGGCGCGCATCCAATTAGAGGACGCGCAAAACAAGGTGGAGCGAGCCCTGCGCACCGCCCGCACCAACGCCAGAGCCTCTCTCCAAGGCCGCGCCTGGGTGGTTGAAATCGATAACTCAGATCCAAGTGTCCCCACGCTGGTGATCCAAGACGAGAGAGGCCTTTGCGATGAGCCGATCCCTTGTCAGCGGGTGCGCCTGAATAATTTTGTAACTGTAACTAGCACCTTTGCCAACGAAAGAGGGAGGGCTGTTTTCGACTCGGAAGGGCGGGCGCGTCGGCTGGGGCGCTTTGTGGTTAGCAGCACCTACTCCCAGCGCGAAAACCGCTGCGTGGTGGTGAGCACTTTGATCGGCACTCTCCGCAAGGACAACAGGCCAGAATGTGGCAACGTGGCCAACGAGGCCGGGGAAGGATAGTTGGGGTAGGATAGTCAGGCTGCCGATCCCAGCCCCTCTCCCAGCCCAAGCGCTCCGCGCCGCTCACGCGACCACCCCCGGCCTCTCTCCCAAGGGGAGAGGGGAGTTGTCTAGGTTCACAGGTTATGGTCTCCTCAACTCTTGAAGCTCCGGAAAAAGTCTTCCCCTGGCACGCTCGGCAGCCGGCTCTGCTGGTGCTGGCCGATGGCACGGCCTTTGCCGGCTGGTCGTTTGGAGCAGAGGGCACGGCGGTGGGTGAGGTGGTGTTCAACACAGGCATGACCGGCTACCAGGAGGTGATGACGGATCCAAGCTACCGGGGGCAGTTGATCACCTTCACCTACCCGGAATTGGGGAACACGGGGGTAAACGACCTGGATCAGGAATCGGCACGGCCCCAAGCCGCCGGGATCATCGCCCGCAACGTGTCGCGCCTGGCCAGCTCCTGGCGCGCTACGGGGACGCTGCCTGACTACCTCAAGCAGCACGGGATCCCGGCCATTGCCGGGGTGGATACGCGGGCCCTGACGCGGCGGCTGCGCTCGCAAGGGGTAATGAACGGGGCCCTCTCAACCGAGATCTTGGATCCGCAGGCGTTGCTGGAGCGGGTGCGCCAGGCCCCTGCCATGCAGGGGCTGAGCCTAGTGGCAGAGGTGACAACGCCCAAGCCCTACGAGTGGCTAGAGCCCACCCCCGCCGATTGGGACTATGGCCGCAACCAAGGGATCCGGATCCCGGATCCCCCTTTGCGGGTGGTGGCGCTGGATTTTGGCATCAAGCGCAACATCTTGCGCCGCCTGGTTCGCTACGGCTGCCGCGTGATGGTGTTGCCGGCCCACGCCAGCCTGGAGGAGATCCTGAGGTACAACCCCGACGGGATCCTCCTCTCCAACGGGCCCGGGGATCCAGCGGCAGAGACAACGGCCATCCGCACCACCCAGGCGCTGCTGCAAAGCGGGAAACCCCTGTTTGGCATCTGTCTGGGCCACCAGATCCTCAGCCTAGCTTTGGGCGGATCCACCTACAAGCTGAAGTTCGGCCACCGCGGCCTCAACCACCCCTGTGGGCTGGAGCAGAAAGTGGAGATCACCAGCCAAAACCACGGCTTTGCGGTAGATGCCGCTTCGATCCCGGCGGAGGAAGTGGAAATTACTTACCTTAACTTCAATGACCGCACCGTGGCCGGGATCCGCCACCGCCACCTACCTTTGTTTTCCGTGCAGTATCACCCAGAGGCCAGCCCCGGCCCCCACGATGCTGACCATCTCTTCCGGGAGTTTGTGGAGCTGATGCTGCAGAACAGAGGCCGGGAGTAGCCTAACCCTCACCCCCGGCCCCTCTCCCTGAGGGAGAGGGCGGCACGGGCCTCTTCCCGGTCGTCGAAGTGGATCTTCTCGGTGCCTAGGATCTGGTAGTCTTCGTGGCCTTTGCCGGCAATCACCACCGTATCGCCTGGCTGGGCCTCCAGGATGGCCAGGCGAATGGCTTGGCGGCGATCCACCTCCACCGCCCAGGGGGATCCAGGGATCCCGGCCAAAATGTCCTGCAGGATCTGCTGCGGATCCTCGGTGCGGGGGTTGTCGGAGGTCACCACCACCCGATCGGCCCAGGTGGCGGCAATGCGGCCCATCTGCGGGCGCTTGCCCCGGTCGCGATCCCCGCCACAGCCAAAGACGCAGATCAGCCGGCCTTGCACTTGCGGGCGCAGGGCCTTGAGCAGGTTTTCCAGCCCATCGGGGGTGTGGGCATAGTCCACGATTACCGTGATGTCCTGCCCCGGCAGGCTCACCCGCTCCATCCGCCCCGGCACACCGGGAAAACGGGGCAGGGCCAACTGGATAACCTCAACCGGGATCCCCAGGTGCAGCGCCACCCCTACTGCCGCCAGCAGGTTGGCCAGGTTGAAGGATCCCACCAGCGGCGCTGCCACAGCAAAGCTGCCCAAAGGAGTGTGCAGGGTTGCCTGCAGGCCATTGGGGTGAAGTTGAACGTCGCTGGGCCAGAGGGCAGGGATCCCTTCCAAAGGCCGGAGGGAATAGGCCCAGGGCTCCAGAGGGGCTGGGAGGGCTTCGAGCAGCCGTCGTCCCCCCTCGTCGTCGGCGTTGACCACCGCCCGCCCCTGCAAGTACTCCGGCCGGAACAGGGTGGCCTTAGCCTGCCAGTAGTTTTCCATGCTGCCGTGGAAATCCAGGTGATCCTGGGTGAAGTTGGTCCAAACCGCAGCGGCAAAGCTACACCCCCAAGCCCGATCCTGAGCCAAGGCATGGGAGCTGACCTCCATCACCGCCACCTCCGCCCCAGCCCGCTGGGCTTCCCTGAGGCTGCGCTGCAGCTGCAGCGGAAACAGAGTGGTGTGGGGAGCCCCTTCGCAGTGGCCGGGCCAGCGGTTGTAGAGGGTGCCCAGCAAGGCAGTGGGGCAACCGGCAGCCTGCAGCAGATGTTCGATGAGATGGGTGGTGGTGGTTTTGCCGTTGGTGCCAGTGACCCCTACCAAGGTAAGCTGGCGGGCCGGAAAACCATAGAAGGCTGCCGCCACCTGGGCCACAGCCCGGTTCAAGCCAGCGCGGGGCCACACCAAAATGGGCCGACTGCCCCATTCAGCCTCTCCGCTGACTTGCTTCCAGGCCTCCTGGGAAATGAGGGCCGCCACCGCTCCTCCGGTAAGCGCCTCCTGGACAAACTCGCCGCCATCGACGCGGGATCCCGGCATGCCCAAGAAGAGATCCCCGGCCTGCACTTGGCGCGAGTCAGTGCACAGACCCCTGACCTGCACCCCCTCCAGGGATCCCTGAACCAACTGGGGCTGGATCCCGGCTTGGCCGAGCAATTGGCGCAGATCCATCCCGTTGCTTCCCATGCTTTTGCCCCTCCCCACAGCTTTGCAGCTTAGGGTAGCCGCTGGGCCGGCTTTCTGGCCAGAGAAACCCTAGGCCAGGGCCTCTTCCAGCTTTTGCTTGGCCCAGAGGCGGGCGTAGAGGCCGTCGGGATCAGCCAGCAACTGGGCATGGGATCCCTGCTGCACAATGCGGCCCTTCTCCATCACCCAGATCTGATCCGCCTCCACCGCTGCCGTGAGGCGATGGGTAATAAAGATTACCGTTTTCTGGGCCGTGGCCTGGCGCAGGTGGCGGAGAATGGCCTGGGCCGTCTCATTGTCCACGCTGGAGAGGCAGTCATCCAAGATCAAAATTGGCGCATCCACCAGCAACGCCCGCGCCAGGGCCACCCGCTGTCGCTGGCCGCCGGAAAGGGTGATGCCCCGCTCCCCCACCAGCGTGTCATAGCCCTTGGGAAAGTGGAGGATCTCGGCGTGGATGTGGGCAACTTTGGCGGCCCATTCCACCTCCCAATCTTCCGCCTGGGGCTTGCCGTAGCGGATGTTGTCCCGGATGGTGGCGCTAAAGAGGAAGCTCTCCTGGGGCACGTAGGCAATGGCACGGCGCAGGGATCCCAGTTGAATCTGGGTAATATCCTGCCCATCCAAAAACACTTGCCCCGGCTGGATCTCCAGCAGGCGGGGCAGGGCATTGGCCAGGGTGGACTTGCCCGCCCCAATTGGCCCCACCACCGCCACCAGTTGCCCCGGCTCAATGCAAAAGTGCAGATCCTGCAGCGCCGGCGTTGCGGATCCCCCATTGGCATAGGCAAAAGTCAGCCCCCTAGCCTCGATACGCCCCTGCACCTTTTCTAGAGGTAGCGGCAGAGCTTGAGGAGCATCGCGGATGGTGGGCTCTACCCGCAGCAAGGCGTCGATCCGCTCCAGGCTGACCTGGCCCCGCTGGTAGGCGGTGAGGGTAAAGCCCAGCAAAGCAGTGGGAAACACCAACCGTTCCACGTAGAGGGTGAGGGCGGAAAAATCCCCAATCGTCAGCCGCCCGGCGGCAATCTGCGGCCCCCCTACTGCCAGCAGTAGCAGCAGGCTTAGGCTAACCAAAGCCACCAGCGAGGGGAAAAGCAGGTTGCGGGTGAGGGCCAAGCGCAAATTGGCCTGCAACAGACGGTCGTTGCGGCGGCGAAACTCCCGCTGCTCGCGCTCTTCCTGGCTATACACCTTGATCAGGGTGATGCCGTTTATGTCCTCCTGGATGAGATTGCTGAGATCGCCCAGCTCCTGCTGCACCTGAAGCTGCTCCTGCTGCAGGCGATGGCTGCTTAACTTCACCAGTCCCAGCATCACCGGAAACACCGATAGGGCCAGGGCGCTCAGACGCGGCTCAATGCTCAACATGGCCGGCAGCGTAGTGCCGTAGGCAAAGATTGTGTTGGTCAAATTGAGCAGGGCAAAGCCCACTAGGCGACGGACATTTTCCACATCACTGGTGATGCGGGTGAGAATGTCCCCAATGGTCTGCTGAGCAAAGTAGGAAGGCTGCAGGGTGAGCAAATGCTCGAAGATGGCCTGCTTGAGGCGAAACTCCACCTGCCGTCCTGCCCCAAACATCCACACCCGCGAGGCAATGCGAATGCCCATCATCAGGGTGGAGACAGCTAGCACCACTAGGGCGTGGAGGACAATGCGGCTGGAGGCCAGCATGTCCAGGTTCTGGCTGAGATCATCAATGGCCAGCTTGACATACCAGGGCAGGAACACCCCTAGCCCGTTCACCACCAGTAGGGCTCCAATGCCCAACACTACTTGCCACCAGTGGGGGCGCAGATAGTAAAGCAACTGCTGCCAATGGGATCCGGTCACTCAAGGGCTCCTCCAGCTTCTTCCCACTCTAGCGCTGGGCCGGATCCCCCCGGTAGGGATTAGGCCAGAACCTGCGCTGGGGCCTGCTGCGCCAAGAGTTCCACCTGCTGTCGCGCCCAGGCGTCTACCTCCAGAATGTCCTCCAGGCTGGGATTGGCAATAACCTCGTGCCGCTCACACACCCGCTCCAGAAGGCGGGGGATATCCAAAAAGCGGATGCGCTCTTGCAGGAAGAGGGCCACGGCCGCCTCGTTGGCAGCATTCAAGGCAGCAGGCAACGTCCCTCCCGCCCGTCCAGCAGCATAGGCCAGCTGGAGGCAGGGGTACTTGCGGTGATCCGGTGCCTTAAAGGTAAGGGATCCCAGCTTAACCAAATCGAGAGGCTCCCAGGCGGTGGCTAGGCGCTCCGGCCAACTGAGGCCGTAGAGAATGGGCAGGTGCATATCCGGCCAGCCCAACTGGGCCAGAACCGAGGTATCGGCTAGCTCAATCAGGGAGTGAACGATGCTCTGGGGATGGATGAGGATTTCGATGTGGTCATAGTCCAAGCCAAACAGCCAGTGGGCTTCGATGACCTCCAAGCCTTTGTTCATCAGGGTGGCCGAGTCGATGGTGATCTTGCGCCCCATCACCCAGTTGGGGTGTTTGAGGGCATCCGCCAGAGTTGCCCGATCCAGTTGCTCGGCAGGCCAATCGCGAAAGGCCCCCCCTGAGGCTGTCAGCCAGATGCGGCGCAGGGATCCCGCTGGCACCCCCTGCAAACATTGAAAGATGGCCGAATGCTCTGAGTCCACCGGGATGAGCTTGACGCCGTGCTTTTGCACCAGGGGCAGCACCACCGGGCCGCCTGCCACCAGGGTTTCTTTGTTGGCCAGGGCAATGTCTTTGCCGGCGCGGATAGCGGCCAAGGTGGGCAAGAGGCCGGCACAGCCAACGATCCCGGTCACCACCCGCTGGGCCGCGGGGTGGGCTGCCACCTGGCACAGACCCTCCGTGCCCGCCACCAACTCCGGCAGGGGTCGCATCCCGGTCAGCAGCGACCGCAGTTCCGGCAGCAGCTCCTCCCGGCCAATGGCCACAATCTGGGGGCGAAACCGCCACACCTGTTCCGCCAGGAGGGTAACATTGCTGTAGCTACTCAAGCCAACAACCCGAAAGCGATCGGGATACTGGGCCACCAAGTCCAGAGTTTGGGTGCCAATCGAGCCGGTGGAGCCGAGCAAGGTGATAGCCTGCATGGGTAATCCCTTTGCACTGGAGTGTCTGGGTTGCCAAAAAATGGCGGCCTGCCGGCGCGGACTTCCCCTGGCACAGCGTGCCCTGGGCTCCACCTCACAAGGGCTAGGCCTGCCTCTCGCCCTTCATATTATCTTTGTCTGTGCCAGGCTGCTCTCTTGAGTTAAGCACCTCCGCGGGGATGCCGCAGTGGCGCTAGGGATCCTCCAAAGGCTAGCCTTTGGCAACTGAGAGCCCAGCCCCGAAGCAAGCAGGGCTGATATCCTCGAGCTAGTGAAGCTGGCTGGGGAACTCCCTCTCAGCCACGCTGGAAAAGCTGACCATGTTTGGTTTCTCGGAGCTTTCTGTCCGTCTTAAGGCAAGCAGCGCTTGGCGGGCTCTCCTCGGGCTGGGGCTAGCTCTAAGCGTGAGCGCCTGTGGCGGCGGCAGTTCGGGCGGTTCTTTCTCCCCCCTCCTAGGACAAATTGAGGGATCCCACTTTGACGATCTCAACGGCAATGGCCTGCGGGATCCGGGAGAGCCGGGTCTGGCGGGCATGACTACCTTTTTGGACTTAAACGGCAATGGTCGCCTCGATGGGGGGGAGCCCAGCACCCTCAGCGATGCCAACGGCAACTTCCGCTTTTTCAACTTGCCCCCCGGCACCTACCGTGTCACCGCCCTTTTGCCCCCAGGGCGGGTGTTTACTGGGCCGCCCTCAGGGCTAGGTCGGATTGTTGGCGGCAGGCCGGCTCATCCGGGGGCTTTTCCCTGGATGGTAGCCCTGCTGAACGCGGCGGAGCCAGATCCTTTTCGGGCGCAGTTTTGCGCTGGATCCCTGGTTGCTCCGGAGTGGGTGCTCACCGCCGCCCATTGCTTCTTCGACGATCAAGGCCAGCAGGTAGTGAACGCCCGCAACCTGGATCTGTTGGTGGGAACAACCCGTCTGCAGCTTGGCGCCGGCCAGCGCATTCGCGCTGCGCAAATCGTCATCCACCCCGGCTACAATCCCCAGGTGGGGCAACTGGGGGGGAACGACCTTGCCCTAGTGCGCCTCTCGCGGCCGGTGGCTCTGCCCACCCTGCCAGTGGTACTGCCCAACCAAACCAGCTTGACCGCCCCCGGCACGTTCGCCACCATTCTGGGGTGGGGGGCCACCTCCCCCCGTGACCTTGACCAGGAACCCAGCGGCTTTGCTTTGGATCTGCAACAGGCCGAAGTGCCCATTGTCGCCAACGAGGTGTGCAACGCGCCCCAGTCTTACAACGGCATCATTTTAGACACCATGCTCTGCGCCGGCTTTCCCCAAGGGGGTGTGGATACCTGTCAGGCCGACAGCGGGGGGCCTTTGCTCGTGCCCAGCGGCAGCGGCTTTGCCCTGGCCGGGATCACCAGCTTTGGCAAAGGCTGCGCCCAGCCCAATTTCTATGGGGTCTACACGCGCGTGTCCAGCTTTGCTGAGTTTGTGCAAGCGGTCATCGGCTCCACCAGCAGCGCCCCCAGCCCGACCCCAGCTCCAACACCCTCCCCTTCTCTGGCAGGGGGAGCGACAGCTTCCTTGACGGTGAACCTGCGAGAGGGCGAGGTGGTTTCCGGGGTCAACTTTGGCAGCCGCGCCCAATAGGCGGGCCGGAAATGGTTTAGGATAGGGATCCAGGCATTAGAACTGTTCAGCTAATTGAGGGAGGGGATGAGTTCTCTATGACGCAAGTAACGATTGGCGAAAACGAAGGCATTGAATCGGCGCTGCGCCGCTTTAAGCGCCAAGTGGCCAAGGCGGGCATTTTGCGGGATCTGCGCAACCATCGCCACTTTGAAAGCAGCCTGGAAAAGCGCAAGCGGAAAGCAGTGGCCGCCCGTCGCAATCGCCGCAAAGCTGCCAATGGATAACCTGAGTTGAGCAAATCCCCCAGTCTGGCGAGAGGGAGTCTGCCATGGCCAAGGAAGGGCGCAGGGGGGAAAAGTGGGCAAAGCGGCTGCGCAATGGGCTGGTTGCTGCCGTAGCTGTGCTTTTGGCAGCAGGTCTGTTTTTGGCCAACCAAGCTCAGCAGGGCAGGGCCAGCTTGGCCACTTTGGCAGCAGAGGCTGTGCCTTGGGAGGAGGCACTGGTCAACGGCAAGCCCTCTCTAGTGGAGTTTTACGCCGATTGGTGCACCACCTGTCGATCCATGGCGCCTCTTCTGGCCAACCTGAAAGCGGAATTTGCCCAGCAGGTTAACTTTGTCATGCTGAATGTGGACAACCCCAAGTGGCTGCCGGAGTTGAGCCGCTATCGGGTTAACGGGATCCCTCACTTTCTCTTTTTGGATAGCCAAGGAGAAGTGGTGGGATCGGCCATTGGAGAACAGCCAGCTTCTGTTTTGCGGGCCAACTTGCTGGCTCTGGTAGCCGGGGATCCCTTGCCGCTGACTCAGGCTGGGCCAGTGTCTGCCCTACAGTGAGACAGTGAGGAAAGCCTCCCCCCCGCTCAGCTGGATCTGCTCGGCCTAGGACTCTAGCAAGTGGCAGTCCCTGGCGGGGGGCTCAATTCTTGCGAAGGCCAGATTTTGTTGCCTGGGGAGATCCCCTTGTCGAGGGATCCCGAGCTACCTGGAGCCCTGAGGGGATCTCAAGACAAGGGAATCCTTGCTTGCCCATTGGACCAACGGTTAGGCCGTGGACTCCTGGGCTTTCCAATTCCTGCCTGGAGCCATAGAAAACAAGGGGGCCGCCCTCCGGCAACTGCCCTGCCGTTTTCACCTTCAGATCCCGTTTTTGGCAGTCCTAACCCAAGAGATTTCTCGAGACTGTGCCCGGCTTCCTCTTGCTGCCACGTCTCCTCCTCCAGACCCTGCATGTCCAGCTAGGAGATGCCCTGCGCTCCCAGCAAGGGGGTGCCTTTGAGGCCAAGGCAATCCTGGCGGGGCTGTGCCCAAATTGGCAGCCGGCGCTCCTCCTGTAAGGGATCCAGCTGAGGGGAGTTGGGATGGGCAGCGCTACCCCCCTGCCCAGCTGGCAACCTGGCCGGCTGCCAGCGGCCATCACCCCGAGGCTGCCTCAGGTGCTGGAGGCTATGGGCGACCCTGTGGCAGAAGAGGAAATTAATTTATGTTAAAACTTGGGAGTAGCTCTCCCTTGGGTGTGCAGTTTCTATGAGCAGCATTCAACTTCCCCGCTGGTTGGATTTAGCCCTGCCCTTCTTTCACCCTGTGCTGATGATTTTGGCCTCTGCCCTAGCCCTCTATACCCTCTATTTGGGTCTGCAGGTGCGAAGGCTACGCACTGCCTCAGCGGAAGAGCGCAAGGAGTTGATTAAGGGTAAGTTTGGCCAGCGGCATTTTCTCGCGGGATCTCTTTTTTTGCTGTTGATGGTGTTGGGGGCCCTAGGGGGTATGGGGGTGACCTACCTTAAAAACGGCAAGCTGTTTGTCGGGCCTCACCTGTTAGCAGGGTTAGGCATTGTAGCCTTGGTGGCCAGCTCTGCTGCTCTGGCGCCCTTGATGAAGGATGGGCAAAAGGTGTGGGCCCGCAATGTCCACTTGCTGCTCAACGGGGTCATCTTGGGGATCCTAGGGTGGCAGGCGGTAACCGGCTTTCAAATTCTGCAGCGCATCGTCAACCAAATGCTAACCACCCCGCAGGTGGCCTAAGCGCCCAAGCTACTCCGTAGGGGCAGCCTCTATGCCAAAATAAACCCTACCTCAATCCCGCAGAAACTAAGCCAGCGGTTCTGTCCATGCCTGCTAGCCCTCTTCCCAGCTGGGTCAAGCGTTCCATTGGCAAAGCCAGTGAGATCGCAGCGGTGCAGCAGATTATCAAGCAGCGGGGCCTGTACACCATCTGTGAGGAGGGACGCTGCCCCAATCGGGCCGAGTGCTACAGCCAAAGGACTGCCACCTTTCTCCTGATGGGTGGAGTCTGCACCCGTGCCTGTTCCTTTTGCCAAGTGACCAGGGGACGGCCCGCCCCCCTGGATCCCGAAGAGCCGGAGAAGGTGGCCGAGGCGGTTGAGCTGCTGGGGCTGCGCTACGTGGTGCTGACCTCAGTAGCTCGCGATGACCTGCCGGACCAGGGATCCGGCCGCTTTGTGGAGGTAATGGAGGCCATTCGGCGGCGCTGTCCCAACACCCAGATCGAGGTGCTCACTCCTGACTTTCGCGGCGACCGCGACTGCATTGCCCGCGTGGTGTCAGCTCGGCCAGCCTGCTACAACCACAACATCGAGACAGTGCGGCGGCTGTCCAAAGTGGTGCGGCGCAGTTCTGGCTACGACCTATCACTGCGGGTTTTGCAAACAGTAAAGGAGTTAGATCCCCATCTGCCTACCAAGTCCGGCCTTATGCTGGGGCACGGGGAGACCCGGGAGGAAGTGCTGGAGACGTTTCGGGATCTGCTGGCAGTGGGGTGCGACCGGCTTACCCTAGGGCAGTATTTGCAGCCTTCTTTGGCCCATCGTCCTGTGCAGCGCTACTGGACACCAGAGGAGTTTGCCGAGCTGGGGGAGATTGCCCGCCAGATGGGGTTTCGCCAGGTGCGCTCTGGGCCTCTGGTGCGTAGCTCCTACCATGCTGCCGAGATGGTGCAGGACTAGGCGCTCCCTAGACCTTGGCCGGTAGCTCTTTGCTGCCAATGAGATCCCGTAGGACGGCCCCTAAGCCAAACGCTTCGCCAACCCAGCGGGTCAACAGGGGCGGCCCTAGGGAGCCCAGGCGGTATAGGCCCACTCCTGCTACCACTCCCGCCAGGAGGCTGTTGCCCCAGCCTCCCCCCAGCCAGCTACCCAGCCCTTCGGCCAACAGCAGCAGCAAGCCGTTGAAGAGCAGCGGTCTCCACAAGTCCCCTAGTGCCCTGCGGAGGGCTCCCCACGGCAGGCGCAGCCGCCTTCCCAAGCCCAACAGCCACAGCCCATCCAGCAGGGGCGCTAGCAGCAGGTCCAAGCCCAAGGGTGCTAAGCCCACAGCTACCCCCTTGCCAAGGGCGCAGGCCGTACTCCACTGCTCTAAGTAGCGGGCGTGATACTGCCACTGCTTTTGCCACAGCTGGGCCTGAAGGCGCTCCAGCCGCTTCAGCCCATTCAGGGCCAAAAGGGATTCTGCCTCCGTCTGCAAAATCTCCACAATTCGGCCTCGCAGAGCCTCAATCTGGGGTGCGGGTCGCTCCCACTCCAGGGTAATACGACCATCGGGCCAGTGGGTGCGGACTTTCTGGGGTTTTGGGCAAGCGGCCACCGTCAAGAGTGCCTGCGGCGACAGCCAGTCCAGGTGGCGGCTGATCTGTTCGCAAATGGCCTGCAGCTCTGCCTCCGAATAGAGATCACACTTGTTCAACACCAGCAGGAGGGGCTTGTGCAGGGTGCGCAGCTCCAGCAGGGCCTGGTACTCTAGCTGGGTGAGATCGGTGGCAATCACAAACAGAATGAGATCCGCTGCCCGGGCCACCTCCCAGGCCAACTGCTCGCGCGCCTCGCCATTGATCTCGTTTAAGCCGGGGGTGTCGATGAGCCGCACCTGCCAAGGGATCCCTGGCCCTGGCTGCCATAGCAGAGACTGCGGCTTTTGCGTTACGCCATTGAGGGGCCCCACTTCCAGCCGAGCCTCGCCAGCGAGGGCATTCAAAACAGCTGACTTGCCGCGGTTGACCAGCCCAAAGGCGGCAATGGAAAATAGCCGCGCCGTCAATTGCTTGCGCAAAGCGGACAAAGCCTTAAGCTCCGGCTGCAAGTCTGGACGGCTGGCCAGAGCTTGCCAGTGATCCCAGCAGCGCTGAAGAACGGTTTCAGCTTGGGCTAGGGGAGTGGTCATCGACAAGAAAAAAGGGATTAACCCTCACTCTACAAGGAAATTGGCCACTACAGCCCAGCTTCCCTCCCCCAACGGGGGGAACTCAGCTGGGATCCGCCAAGGGGAGAATGGGGCATGATAGGCGTAGGTCGACGCTCCTCAAGTAGTATGCTCCGCCGCCTTCCCAAATCTCTCCGCTGGGGATCCCATCGCTCCAAGCAAGAACGCCAGATCGTCCGCCTCCTCTTGGCCTTTGCCGGGGCTCTGCTGGCTGTGGACATTCTGCTCTTGAGTGCTCTGCACTAGGGATTTCCGGCTGAGATTGCCCTGTTCCCTGGAAAAGAAGGCTATCATAGATAGAAAGTCGAGGGGTTAAACTCCCTTGAGAGCTTTGCAACTCCTACGAGGCAAGTCGGATGGATTGGGTAGAGAAAGTCCTGGAAAAGATCCGCGAATGGGTGGAACGTGTCATTGATGCCTTGCTGGGAAGTCCTCAGCCTCAACCTGCACCCATTCCGGTAGAAGATGGATCCCCTCGTCGTCGTTAATCCGACTGCCCTGGCCACCAGTGGCGAACCCTTGAGCCTCTTGGTGTTGCACGGTCCCAACCTCAACCTGCTAGGAGAACGAGAGGTGGGCATTTATGGCTCAGTTTCCCTAGAGCAGGTTGATCAGGCTCTGCAGCGGCAAGCAGAGCTGCTGGGGGTAAAGCTGGAGATCCTGCAGTCCAATCATGAGGGAGTGCTCATCGACGCCATTCACCGCGCCCGCCAGCAGCACGCTGGCATTCTGATCAACCCCGGCGCCTACACCCACACCAGTATTGCTCTGCGGGATGCCATTGCTGCCGTGGGATTGCCCACTGTAGAGGTTCACCTCAGCAACATCTACCGCCGCGAGCCCTTCCGCCAGCACTCCTACATTGCTGCTGTAGCCATTGGGCAAATCAGTGGGTTTGGGGCCCATAGCTACTTGCTGGGTCTGCAAGCTCTCGTCCAACACCTGCGGCGGCCAGTAGCCTAGCCAAGGGGCTCTGAGAACTTGCCGCAGGCGAACCTTCCTTTGGCTATCCTACCCTGACTTTAGCTGGCGGGAGGGTCAACCCATGCTGACGTTACAAAGGGTGGCTGAGCTGCTGCAAACTCCTCTGCAGGGGGATCCCCAGCTGTTGAGCTGGCCGGTTCAGACCCTCTGTACCGACAGCCGCCAGCTGCAGCCGGGAGCAATCTTTGTGGCTCTGCGGGGAGAACGCTTTGACGGGCACGATTTCATTCCCCAAGCCCTCAGCAAAGGGGCCGTTGCCGTCATCAGCCAGCAGCCGGTGGCTGCACCCCATTTTCGGGTTGCGGATACCCTGGCTGCCTACCAGCGCCTGGCCAGAGCCTGGCGGGAGCAGTTTGCCATTCCTGTGGTGGCCATTACTGGCTCAGTAGGCAAAACCACGACCAAGGAAATGCTGGCGGCTGCCCTCTCCCGCTACGGCAGCGTTCTCAAGAGCGAAGCCAACCACAACAACGACATTGGGGTGGCGCAGACGCTGCTGCAGATGCGACCTGAGCACCAGTTTGCAGTGCTGGAAATGGCCATGCGCGGTCCTGGCGAAATTTCCCGCCTGGCCCAGATGGCTCAGCCCACCCACGCCCTGATTACCCATATTGGCACTGCCCACATTGGTCGACTGGGATCCCGCGAGGCCATTGCCGCTGCCAAGTGTGAGCTCCTGCAGGAGCTAGGCCAGGGGGGAGTGGCTCTGCTTAACGGTGAGGATCCCTTGCTGCTAGCCACTGCCGCCAGGGTGTGGTCGGGACCAACCCTCACCTACGGCCTCGACCAAGGTAACCTGCGAGGGCAGTGGAATCCGCAAGCGCAAACGGTAACCGTGGAGGGCTTGACCTTGCCGGTGCCCCTGCCAGGCAGACACCACGCCCTCAACTGGATGGGGGTGCTGGCGGCTGTGCGCAGCTTGGGGTTGGATTGGGACCGCCTGCGGGAGCCTATCCTCTTGCCTCCACCTCTGGAGGGGCGTAACCGCCATCTTAAGTTGGCAGGAGATGTGGAGATTTGGGATGAGACCTACAATGCCTCGCCAGAGGCGATGATTGCGGCTCTCCAGCTTCTGGCCCAAACCCCGGGGAAACGGCGCTGGGCCGTCCTCGGCCCCATGCGGGAGTTGGGGGAGCATGCCCCTCAGCTTTATGCAGAGGTGGGGCGCGCAGCTGCTCCTTTGGGGTTGGAGCGGCTGTTGCTTTTGGATCCTGACGGGGAAATGCAGCCGCTAATTGAGCAAGGGCCGGCGGCTGAGATAGAGCGCTGTGAGGACCAATCGACTCTCCTAGAAATTTTGCTGCAGCAGGTGCAGGGGGGGGATCGGCTGTTATTTAAAGCAGCGCGAGCCATCCAGTTGGAGCGGGTGCTGCAGCGCTTTTTGCAGTCCTGGCAGGCCTAGGCTAAGCTAAGAGTTGGCCGCTAGCTCGGCCCTCCTCTCCCTAGAGGGGAGGCGTTTCGACTTTGTCTATCCTTCCTCAGTTTCCCTTTTCCGAGACAGGAAGAAGTATGTACTACCACAACCCTTCTCTGCGGGAGGAGCCGCGGGATCAACCGCCGGTAGTCTTGCCTTCCAGTGGCAGCCTCTCCATCCTGGACTGGCTACGCCAAGAAGGTCGCTTGCTGGAGCAGCCGATGGAAGTTCCTGAGATAACCCTGGACGAGGATCTCGAGGAGATTGACGACCTGATTGGCGATAACTTCGTGGAAGACTTCGAGATGGAGGAAGAGGAGTAGGTCAGAAGGGCCTAGGAGTGGGCCGAGCCCTCCTAGTGAGGATCTAGACAGGGGCGCTAGAGTAGAGAAAGAAGGGGCGTTGGCCGAGCGGTTTAGGCAGCAAACTCATAATTTGCCTTACACAGGTTCGACTCCTGTACGCCCCAGAGGCAAAGCTCTTTACCCAAAGGTGCCGCAAAGCTCCGGGCGGCGGTAGGAAAACCCGCCTGCTGTAGAGTGGCCGCTAGCGATAGCCTGGGGTGGAGTAGTTGAGGGCAAAGTGAAGGCGGGATCCCCCATCCCTCCAGCGTGGCCTCCAGTGCTCAGGCAAGGTCGCAGGGGCTCCCCACTGCGATTGCAGCTGGCTGAGGAATTGTTCCTGCCAGGTACGTAGGTTGGCCAAAGGGGCGCCGCTGTTCATTAGGGCAAACCAAATGTCCCCCTTCTCGGTTGGCAATACCCCCGCCAAGGTGCTGATGCTGCTCAGGGTGCCAGATTTGGCAATCATCATCCTTGGCAACAGCCGTCGCTCCAACACCCCCCCATCTTGGCCGACGACAGCAAAGGCATCTGCTAGAGAGAGCCCCTGCTTTTCCAGAAACAATTGAATTGCCTGCAACAAAGCTACATCGGCCCGCGGAGAAATGCGGTTTTTCACCCCCAACCCCGAGCCGTTGACTAGCTGTAGCTCTGCGGGCGGGATCCCTGCTGCCCTGCGGGCAATTTGGGCTACCCGCTCTGCTCCTCCCACCGCAGCTGCCAACATCTCCGCCATGGAGTTGTTGCTGTAGAGATTCATTAGCTTGAGCAGGCGAATGAGGGGGGGCGACTCGTGCCTAAGCAAAACTTGGGCGGTAGCTGGGATCTGCTGGGCAAGCCGCACCGAGCCCAAGATCTCCACTTGCGGCCTGGGGGTGCCAGGGGGCAAGGTCTGAAATTGGACCTGGGCTTCTGGCGGCCAGCGCCGCGCATCCAGCCCCTGCTGCAGCAGAGCTCCCGAGCGGGCTACATCCTGGGAAAAGTTCATGTAAAAGCGACCTACCACCACCAGATCCCCGCGCACTTGGCGGATCCCCTGACCATTGAGAGCGTTGCCAACCAAGAAGGCCTCTTCCCACACGAAGAAGGGATCCTCTCCCCCCAGCACCCAGAGATCCCCCTGCAAGACTCCCTCAGCGGTTAGTGAACCCGTGGTTAACCAGGTGGTAACAAAGCGGTGCTGGGGGCCAAACTGCTGCAGAGCGGCCAGCGTAGTGGCCACCTTGCTCAGGGAGGCCGCCGGCAGGGGGGTGGATCCCTGGTGCTGCCCCAACACCTGGTCGCCCACCTGCAGCCAAACCCCCTGGGCCTTGGCAGAGAAGCCGCGATCGGTCAACTGGGCCAGGTAGGCCTCCACCTGAGGTTGCAGGGATCCCTGCGCCGTTGCCTGGGAAAAAGGAGCTGCGCCCAGCAGCAGGAGCGCTGCCGAGAGCATAGCCCCCCAGATCGCCACCAGCCCCCTAATCAGCCAAACCCGTCGCCCTCGTTGGCGATAGGGGTGCGCCGCCCTGCTCACCGCAAGTGCCCTCTAAAAACACCAGCCCGCCACTACAGCGGATCCCTCAGCTCGGCAACTCCCAGCCGTTCTCTTCCACAGGTTCCACGTCGATGGTGCCGGGGGGCGTTTGCCGGTAAAAGTGTCCATCGGCAACAAACAGGGGCTCGCCACAACTGGGACAAAAGAAGCAGCTGCCTTCAAGGGCTTGCGCCTCTGAGCCACAGACTGGGCAGAGATCCGTTGCCATCCAGCGGCGGGCCCACCAGCGAAAGGCCATCAGCACCAGCACCGGCAGAGAGAGCAAAAACAAAAGCAGGGCTACTAGGCCAACCACCAGCCAGCCTAGGCCAAGGCCGGTTAGCAAAGCTGCCGCAGCTAGGGATCCCAGCCAAAAACCCCAGCCCGTTAGAGAAATGGAATAGGTTTTGGGCTGCTCAAAGCGCATCTTTTTCTGCCTTCCCCCAAACCAACTACGCGGGCCTTTTCCTGAGCATGGTAGCCCAAACTTGCCGGCAGCAAGAGCAGGCTAGCTCCTCCCCGCTGGATAGGGCTCTCCCCTTGCGGGCTGAAGGAGGCGCCGTGGCTGCTCCTCAAGGGATCCCTTGGCTAGCTAAAAAGCGCTGGCAGGGCTCTCAGGAAAGCTATTATCAATTACAGAACTTATTGAGGGGCACGGCAACGTTGCCTAAAGTGGAGGGGCAGGATTATGGTCTATACGGAGGAAGCTTTCAAGGCAGAGCTGAACGCTAGGGGTTGGCGAGCCACTCGGCAACGGGAGATCATTCTACAAACCTTTCAAAGCCTCCCGGAGGGAACTCACCTAAGTGCTGAGGAGCTGCACAAGAAGTTGCAGGAAGAAGGCCATAAAATTAGCCTTTCCACTATCTACCGCACCGTCAAGCTAATGACGCGCATGGGCATTTTGCGGGAGCTGGAGCTGACGGAAGGCCACAAACATTACGAGATCAACCAGCCGGCCCCCCACCACCATCACCATTTGGTTTGCATTAAAACCAACAAAGTCATCGAGTTTAAAAACAATGCTATCCTCAACATTAGCCAGAAGGTGGCGGAAAAATACGGCTTTAAGCTGCTCGATTGTCAGCTCACCATCATCGGCATTAGCCCCGAGGGGCAGCGCTCGATTGTGTAGCCCAGCTCCCCTTTGCCTGGGCTGCCCTCCCCCCCAGAGGAGCAGCAAGAGATCTTTGAGAACAGCTGCTGTCAAGTTGCCAAGCCACTGGAGGGAACCCAAGCTATGAACGAGCAGGAAGTGGCACAGTGGCTGGAGGGGGCTCTAGCTGATTTGTGCCTGCGAGTCCAAGTCAAGGCCCAGCCCCTCCAAGACAGCCCTGGGGACTACGCCTTGGCGATCCTGCTCAATCGCCCTGCCGATTCCACTCCCAACTATGAGCAGCTGAGCGCTTGGTTCCAGAAGGCCATAGCTAGCCGCTACCCCCAAGTCAAGCGCTTGGCCCTTTACAGCCGCCCCATTGGCCAGCGACAGGCGGACTGGCAGACGCAGGTAAGCCTGGTGCCGGAGCTCAAAAGCGCTTGGGAGCTGGATCTGTCCAAGACCGCCAGTTGCTCACCGCCGACCTGCCTCAACCTTCGAGCGTGGTGCGCCAGGCGGTCTTGGGTTTTCATAGCCTCACGGCTGGGCAAAAAGAGGAAGTTCTGCCCTTGCTGCCCACCTTGTTCCGCAACCCCAGCGCCGTCTCCACGGTAGCGTTGTCGGTGGAAGCGGCCCTGTGGCTGGAACCTCTGAAAAGTCTCAACCCCTATGAGCTGCGGCTCCTGGGCATTTGGCTAAGCCGCTATTGCTTCGATCCCAGCCGCACCTTAGCAGAGTTGGATCCTGCCACCTCGGGTCTCAAAACCGGTCAGACCCGACGCCGGTATCGCGCTCCTCAGACAGGGGTCTCGCTGGTTTTGGCCAGCTTTGCCGGCAACCTCACTCTGGCCGCCGGCGTGACCCTGAGCCTGTTGTTCGGCCTGGTGTTTGTGCTTCTCCTGGCCGTTTTCGGCACCCTGGAAGGGGGGTTTTCCTTCGGCTCTTTCCTTGCCGCCGTTCTACTCACCCTGACCTTCAATGCCCTGATTTTCTTTTTGTCCCCCTGGTTGATGGACTGGATCCAGCACAGCCTCTACGGCACCCAGTGGGTGAGCCTGGCGGAAATCGGGCGTCGCAGCCCCGAAAGCGCGGAGGTGATCGAACGGGTCTGCCGCCAGTACAAGCTGAAGCAGCCGAAGCTGGGTCTAATCCGCGATCAAAACCCCACTGCCTTCAGCTATGGCAGCCTGCCCAATAACGCCCGCATTGTTGTCAGCGAGGGCTTGTTCACCTACTTGGAAGATGAAGAGGTGGCTACCGTTTACGCCCACGAGCTGGGGCATATCATCCACTGGGATTTCGCGGTCATGACCCTGGCTGCCACGCTGGTGCAGCTCCTCTATCTCCTCTACGTCTACGTGCGCGACACACGCCGGGAGCGCAGAGGCGGCAAAAACATAGGTTTCTTGGCTCTGGTCGCCTACTTTTTCTACGTGGCCGGCTCCTACTTGGTGCTGTATCTGTCGCGGGTGCGGGAGTACTTTGCCGCCGCAACCACCGGCAACCCCAATGCCCTGGCGCGGGCGCTGGTGAAAATTGCCTTTGGCATCGTGCAAGAAGGGGAACGGGAAGAGGATGAGGAAGCCCGACAGCGCAGTGCTCGCCTGCTGGAAGGGACGCGGGCCTTAGGGATCTACGATGCCAAGGCGGCGGTGATAGCCGGGACAGCCTACCGGCTTGCTTCGGATCCCAGCCAAGTGGGCAGGGTGTTTCTGTGGGATCTGTTTAACCCTTGGGCCTGGTGGATGGAGCTGAACTCCACCCATCCCCTTACCGGCAAGCGGGTGCGGGCGCTGGCTACCTATGCCGAACAACTGGATCTGCCGGTGGAGTTCGACATGGCCAGCGTGGTGGCCCAGGGCAAGCAGCTCAACCGCCAGCAGCTCTACGGCAGTTTTCTCAGGGATCTGCTGCTGTTGAATGCCGAGCGGCTGGGGGCAGTCTTGGGGATGGTGCTCGGGATCCCAGCTCTGCAGGCAGGGTCTTACGGCATGCTTGCCGGCCTGGCACTGGCGGGAGCCAGCCTGGGCCTGCTGCTGAAGATGACGGTGATGTACCCCAGCTTGGAAAACCCGCCGGCGTTGACGGTGCTGAAGGCGATGAGCAACCCCTACGCCAGCCCCTTGCGCGGCTTGCCGATGCAGTTGCAGGGGCGGGTGATTGGGCGAGGGGATCCGGGCTACCGCTTTGGCGCCGATCTCAAGCTCCAGGATGAGACGGGGATGATTTTCCTGCGCTATGTTTCTCGGCTGGGGCCGCTGGGCAATTTCCTATTTGGAGCCAAGCAGGCCGCAGGCCTAATTGGCAAGGAGGGAACGGTTGTCGGATGGTTCCGGCGGGGGGCAGTTCCCTACCTAGATCTGGCCCGCTTCCAGAGCCGCTCTGGGAAGGTAGTGACCAGCCATCCAGCCTTTGGACAGGCACTGCAGGTGGCGCTGGGCTTGATGGCTGCCCTGCTGGTGATCACCCTTTCCCCTTTCTAGGGAGCTTGGCCGGCACAGGAGGGGGTCGGTGGCTCCCCAGTAGCACGGGCGTAGTCGTCGCTAAAGCGGACGATGTCGTCTTCGCCCAGGTACTGGCCGTTTTGCACCTCGATGATCACCAGGGGGATGACGCCGGGATTTTCCAGGCGGTGCTTGGTGCAGGGGGGCACGTAGGTGGACTGGTTGGTGGTGATCAGCCGCTCTTCATCGCCGCAGGTAACCTTGGCAGTACCGGCAACCACAATCCAGTGTTCGCTGCGGTGGTAGTGCATCTGCAGGCTAAGGCGACGCTTAGGCAGCACCACAATCCGCTTGATCTTGTAGCCGGGGCCCTCCTCCAGGACGGTAAAGCTACCCCAGGGGCGGGTTTCGGTATTGCTCTCCATGAGCTTGTTGAAAACTTCGGCCGAGAAGGTGGCCGGCAGTTTTTCCACTGAGGGCAGGGGAGAATTGTGGGCTTCTAGCATAGGCTGCTCTCCTTGGGGCCCTGCCTTCAGCTTATCCTACGGAGCAAGGAAGTAGCCTAACCCCGTTGAAATCCTATGGGATCATGGAGAAGTGATCTTGGAAAAGGCCCTTCTCCTCCATGCATTCCTACCCAGTTCACATCCACGACCGCCAGAAAGACGCTCACTATCTCATCCAGGTACCGGCTGACCAATACATCCTAGAGGCTGCCGAAGCCCAAGGGATCCAACTGCCCTTTGCCTGTCGCAACGGCGCCTGCACCACTTGTGCGGTGCGGATCCGGCAGGGATCCCTCTACCAGCCGGAGGCGATGGGGATCTCGCGGGAGCTGAAGGAGCAGGGCTACGGGCTGCTGTGCGTGGGCTATGCCCGCTCGGAGCTGTGGGTGGAAACCCAGGATGAAGATGAGGTGTACGAGCTGCAGTTTGGCCGCTACTTTGGTCAGGGGCGGGTACGACCAGGGATCCCCCTTGACGACGAGGAATGATGGCTAGGCCAATCTTGTCTTGCCGCCCCTGGCAGGGGGAGGCCTCAAAAGGGTTGCCGCCTTCCTGGCCACCTCAGCCGCAAAGCTGGCTGCTGGGAGCAGCAGCCCTGATCCCAGTCAACCTGGCTCCCAGTCTCTTGCTGGCGGTGGTGGGGACGGTGCAGAGCTATGGCCGCTCCTGGCAGCAGATCCGGCGGGATCCCCTGCTGCCCTTGGCCGGCCTGCTGAGCCTGGCGGCGGTGGCAACGGCGCTGCTGGCAGAAGACTGGCGGCTGAGCTTGCTGGGGATGTTTAACTACTGGCCTTTTCTGCTGATGCTGCCAGCCTTAGCTGGGGCACTGAGGGATCCCCTCAACCGCCGGCGCCTGGCACAGGTGTTGGTGCTAGGCAGTGGGCTGATGCTGCTGTTGGGCTGGGGAGAGGTCCTGTGGGGGTGGCGGGGGCATCTCTTCTTGGGGCCGCTCTGGATTACGGGAGTGGCTGGCGGGGAGCGACCGGCGGCGGCCTTCACCTCCCCCAATATTCTGGCCATCTACCTGGTGATCCACCTGTGCTTGGCGGCGGGGCTGTGGGGGGTAGCCTCATCCCCCCTTACCAGAGCAGCGCTGGCGGCAATGCTGGGGCTAGGATCCCTGCTGTTACTGCTGACAGCCTCCCGCAACGGCTGGGGGGCAGGGGGGCTGGCACTGCTGATGGGATTGGCGCTGCGGCGCTGCTGGGGGAGGATGGCTCTCCTGGCCGGCCTGGGGCTAGCCAGCTTGGCGGCGGCTTTGGATTGGCCCGGCTGGCGGGCGGTTGTGCCCTCCTTGATCTGGAGCCGGCTGGCAGACACCTTCGACCCCCAGGCCCCCCATTTCAGCTCTACGACCAACCGCCTGGATGCCTGGCGCTTTGCCCTGCAGATGGTGCGGGAGCGTCCCCTAACGGGCTGGGGCTGGCAGAGCTTCCCTGCCCTCTACAACGCCCAGGATCCGCCGGAGCTGCTGGGCCACTGCCACAATTTGTACTTGCACCTAGCTGCAGAAGGCGGGATCCCTCTGCTAGTGGGCTATTTGGCCCTGTGGGGCTGGATCTGGGTGCGGGGCTGGCAAGCCTGGCGCTGCTCCCAGGACGGGGTTCTCTTGGGAGTTTTGCTGGCCTTGACGGCATTTTTTGCTGCGGGGCTTTTGGACGTGGTGATCCTGGATGGCCGCATTCACCTGTTGATAACCTTGCTCTTGGGCGCAGCTTGGGGAGCCAGCCTCGAGCCCCTCTGCAGCGAGGCAAATAGGGTTCCGGCGGCTCCCTTCCCAGGCGAGGCCTCCTAGCCAATGCCACAATAGAGTTTTCGGTTGCCGGATTTTCTCGCGTATCGAGTTTAGCCTTGGATTTGTTGGATTGACTCCAGTCCCCGCTCATTGGTATTTGGAGTGCCCCACCTTCTTCCATGGAGCAGCCAATCCCTTCCCTGGCACCTGAGCCCATCAAGCCAGGGGATCTCCTATCCCTAGAGATCACCGACCTAACCCCCGAGGGCGATGGCATTGCCCATACGTTTGGCCACGGGCGGGGTCGGGTAGTGTTTGTAGCCCAAGGTGTGCCGGGGGATCGGGTGGTGGCCCAGGTCATTGAGATTAAGCGCAACTACCTGGTCGGGCGAATTCGTTCCCTCCTTGCTCCCTCGCCGCAGCGGGTGCGACCCGCTTGCATTGTGGCCGACAAGTGTGGTGGCTGTCAGTGGCAGCACGTCCGCTACGAGCAGCAGCTAGCCACCAAGCAGCAAATTCTCCGGGATGCCCTGGAGCGCATTGGCGGCCTTTCCCTGCCCGAGCCCGTCCCGATTTTGGGATCCCCGCAGCCGCTGCGCTACCGCAACAAGGTCACCTACCCCATCGCCAAAGCGGAGGGCCAGCCGTTGCGCATGGGCTACTACCGACCGGGCAGCCACCGCCTGGTGAACCTCAACCAATGCCCTGTGCAGGACGAGCGGCTGGATGTGTTCCTAAGGGAAATAAAGCAGGATCTGCAGGAAACTGGCTGGAGCGTGTATGACGAAAGCCGCCACCAGGGCCACCTGCGCCATCTGGGCTTGCGCATTGGCCGCCGCACCCGTGAGGTGCTCCTCACCTTGGTCAGTTGCAGCCGCGACCTGCCCCATCTGGAAAGGTGGGCCCAGCGCTGGCTGCAGCGCTACCCTGACCTGGTGGGGGTCTGTCTTAACCTCAACCCGGCCCGCACCAACGTCATCTTTGGCCCGCAAACGGAGGTCATTGCCGGGCGGGGATCCCTGCGGGAAGAATTGGCCGGTCTTTCCTTTTGGATTGACAGCACCTCCTTCTTTCAAGTCAACACGGAGCAGGCGGAGGCCTTTTTTACCTGGATAGTGGATCAGCTCCAGCTGCGTGGCGAGGAGATCGTCCTAGACGCCTACTGTGGCATCGGCACCCTAACCCTGCTCTTGGCCCGGCGGGCCAAACGGGCGATAGGGGTGGAAGTCCTGCCGGCGGCGGTGGCCCAGGCCCGCTACAATGCCCAGTTCAACGGCATCGCCTCGGCCCAATTTTTCCAGGGCACAGTAGAAGCGGTTTTGCCGACTCTGCCTCCTGCCGATATCGTGGTGTTGGACCCGCCGCGGCGCGGCTGTGACCGGCAAGTGCTCGAGATCCTGAAGCAGCGACAACCCCAGCGCATCGTCTACATTAGCTGTCACCCTGCCACCTTGGCGCGCGACCTGCAAATCCTGATGGCCGAGGGATCCTACCGCCTAACCCAATGGCGAGCCGCTGACTTCTTTCCCCAGACGGGCCATGTTGAGGGAGTGGTCTTTTTGGAGCGGGTCTGAGGGCAACTCCAGGGGAGGGGGGTGAGGGAGCAGCAGCCACCGGCAACCAATGCTAACGTCAGAATAGTTAAAGTTTCGCAACGGATCCCCTTGCCGTTACCCTAGCCTCTCATGCTCAGAGCTGGCATTGTTGGCCTGCCCAATGTGGGCAAATCGACTCTCTTTAACGCCCTCTGCGAAAATGCCAAGGCCGAGGCGGCCAACTTTCCTTTTTGCACCATCGAGCCCAACATAGGGCGGGTGGCGGTGCCGGATGAGCGCCTAGAGGTGCTGGCCAAGATCAGCGGCTCGGCGGCAATCGTCCCCGCCCAGATTGAGTTTGTTGACATTGCTGGGCTCGTAGCTGGCGCCAGCAAAGGCGAGGGGCTGGGCAACCAATTTCTCTCCCACATCCGCCAGGTGGACGCCATCGTGCATGTGGTGCGCTGCTTTCAGGACGAGAACATTGTCCACGTGGCCGGCTCCGTGGATCCCCTGCGAGACATAGGCGTGATTAACCTAGAGCTGGCCCTGGCGGATCTGGCGCAGATCGAGCGGCGTTTGGAGCGGGTGCGCAAGCAGGCCAAGTCCGACAAAACGGCTCAAGTGGAGCTGCAGGCCCTGGAAAAGCTACAGGCTGCTCTGGACGAGGGCAAGCCAGCTCGCCTGGTGCCCCTTAGTCCGGAGGAGGAGGCCGCCATCAAGGGGCTGGGGCTACTCACGCGCAAGAAGGTAATCTACGCCGCCAACGTAGCGGAAACGGAGCTGGCCACTGGCAACGCGTGGGTAGAGCAGGTGCGGCAAGTGGCGCAGGCGGAAGGGGCGCGTGTGGTGGTGGTCTCAGCCCAGGTGGAGGCGGAATTGGTGGAGCTGCCGCCTGCAGAGCGACAGGCTTATCTAGACTCGCTGGGGGTGAAAGAAGGGGGGCTGAAATCCTTGATCCGCGCCACCTACGAGCTGCTGGGTCTGCGCACCTACTTTACTTCCGGCCCCAAAGAAACTCGCGCCTGGACGATCCCTGCCGGTGCCACTGCTCCCCAGGCAGCGGGGGTGATCCACTCGGATTTTGAGCGGGGTTTTATCCGGGCAGAAACGATAGCGTATGAGGATCTAGTGGCAGCAGGATCCCTAAGTGCTGCCCGAGAGAAGGGGCTGGTGCGCAGCGAGGGCAAGGACTACGTGGTTCAGGAAGGGGATGTGATGCACTTTCGCTTCCATGTCTAGGGTTCCCTGGCCTATTCCGCCAAGCCGCGTGCCCCCTGCCCCTAAGCAAAAAGACCTAGTTCTTTCTGGGAAGGGATCCCCGCCGCAGAGGGGCCTGCTTTGAGGAAGAGTTTTCCTGAGAAAACCGTTGACGCTGTAACGAAACATCACAATAATTGGACTAGGTAAACAAGTTCTTTAAGGGACATATTGATGGATCTGCTGCAATACGGGCCGATGGCCTGGGTTTACCTAGCAATTTTTGCTTCTATCATCTGGTGCCTCTGGGGTCGTTCGGAAGACGACATCATGTTTTAGCTTGAGCAAGAGGGGTTCCTCTGCAGGCCTAAACTCCTCCCTGACTTGGGCGAGCAGGGGATCCCTCTTGGATATAGCTTTTTGCAAAGTAGGATTCAGATAGGCTTGCCCTAGCCCCAGAAGGAAGAGTAAAGCCATCGAGAGCGGAGAGATCCCTCTCGGCTGCTTTGACAGCAGATCTGTTTGCAGTAGTTATGGGCTTTACCAGCTTGATCTCCCGCCGTCCCCTGCCTGGGGCCGAACAAACACCGGAGGGGTACCGCCTTTCCTGGCGGGGAGTGGCGGTGATGGGGGTACTCAATGTAACCCCCGACAGCTTCAGCGACGGTGGCCAGTGGGGATCCGTAGAGGCAGCCGTGCAGGCAGCCAAGGCCATGGCAGCAGCGGGAGCCTTGATTGTGGATATCGGCGGCGAGTCCACCCGGCCGGGGGCGGAGCCGGTGTCGGTGGAGGTGGAGTGCGACCGGGTTTTGCCCGTGATCCGGGCTCTAGATGGATCCGGCATTCTCATCAGCGTTGATACGCGCCGAACGGAGGTGGCGGCGGCGGCTCTAGCAGCCGGAGCGCACATGATTAATGACGTCACTGGGCTGCGGGATCCGCAGATGATGCAGCTGTGTGCCGAGAAGGGGGTGCCGGCAATCATCATGCACATGCGGGGAGAACCGCGCACCATGCAGCAGCTCACCCACTACGACGACCTCGAAGGGGAAGTTTTTGGCTTTCTCAAGGATCAAGCAGAACGGGCGCTGGCAGCCGGTGTTCCCAGTGTGATTTTGGATCCCGGCCTGGGTTTTGCCAAAACCGCCGAGCAGAACATTGCCCTCCTCAAAGCGCTGCCACGGCTGGTGGCCTATGGCTACCCGGTGCTGGTGGGAGCCTCGCGCAAAAGTTTTGTTGGCCAGCTTGCCGGGATTGCTGTGCCCAGGGAGCGGGATAGCGCCAGCGTAGCCGTGCACCTCTTTGCCGCCAGCCGGGGCGCTACCCTGGTGCGGGTGCACAACGTCCCGGCCCATGTCTCGGCTCTGGCAGCTTGGGCAGGTCTCCACGATGAACCCCACTAGGCTGGTGCTGCGGGGTCTTAGCTTCCATGCCCACCACGGCTATCGTCCTGAGGAGGCTGTGTTGGGAGGGCGCTTTGTGGTGGATGTGGAGATGCAGCTTGGTTGGGTTCCCCAAGCGGATGACCTAGCCCACACAGTGGACTACGCCCAGGTGTACGAGGCGGTGCGGGAGGAGGTAACCCAGCGACGCTACCGGCTGATCGAGACGTTGGCAGAGCGGATTGCTGAGCGGCTGTGGCAGAACTATCCCCAGTTGGAAGCCCTAACGGTGCGGGTGCACAAGCCGCAAGCTCCCCTGCCGGGCCTGTTCGAGGATGTCTACGTGGAGATCGTCCGCCGTCGCCCTGCTCTTCCATGAAGCCTGACCTGGCCTACATTGCTTTGGGCAGCAACCTGGGGGATCCGCTGCAGCAGTTGCGCACGGCTGGAGAGAAGTTGCCGCGGCTGGGCCAGGTGGTGGCCCGCTCCAGCCTCTACCGCAGCCCTGCCCAAGGGGGGCCGCCGGGGCAGCCGGATTACCTCAACGCCGTGGTGGCGCTGGATCCCTTTCCCCCTTACCAATCGCCCCTAGAGTTGCTGAGGGCGCTGCTGGCCATCGAGCAGGAGGCGGGGCGGGTGCGGCGCATCCGCTGGGAGGCCAGAACGCTGGATCTGGATCTGCTGGCCATGGGCAACCGGATCCTGAAGAGCCCTGAGCTAACCCTGCCCCACCCTCGCATGATGGAGCGCCCTTTTGTCCTGGCCCCGCTGTGCGAGATCGCTCCCCATTGGCGCCACCCTGAAACCGGCGTAGCTGCAGCTGAGGCGCTGGCTGCCCTGGATAGCTCCTGGCTGGAGCGCACCGACTTAGGCTGGGATTGAGCTCTACAGCGCAGCCGCCATTTTCACCGCCAGATCCACCAGCCGCGAGGCGTAGCCGTACTCGTTGTCGTACCAGGAGAGCACCTTCACGGTGCGATCCCCCAGCGTCATTGTCGACTCTAGATCCACAATCGAAGAGTGGGGATCGCCGATGATATCGGCCGAAACAATGTGCGGCGGGGCAATGGCGAGGATGCCGCGCAGCGGCCCTTCAGCAGCTTCAACAAAGGCTTGGTTAACCGCCTCTTTAGTAATGGGCCGCTCAGTGCGCACGACAAAGTCCACAATCGAGCCGGTTAGCACAGGCACTCGCAGCGCCAGACCATCCATTTTCCCCCTTAGGGCAGGCAAAACCTCAGCAACTGCCGTGGCTGCTCCGGTTGTGGAGGGCACAATCGACACCGCTGCCGAGCGGCCCCGCCGATAGTCCTTCGGATCTGGGCGATCCACAATGGCCTGGGTGGCGGTGTAGGCGTGGCAGGTGGTGAGAAAGCCCGTCTCGATGCCGAAGCGGTCCAACAAGACCTTGGCCAGCGGTGCCAGACAGTTGGTGGTACAGGAGGCGTTGGAGACAATATGGTGCCGCGCGGGGTCGTACTGGTCGTCGTTGACCCCCATCACCACCGTTAGGTCGGCGCCTTTGGCAGGGGCGGAGATAATCACCTTCTTGGCGCCGGCTTCTAGGTGTTTGACTGCCCCTTCCCGCTTGGTAAACAGGCCAGTGGATTCTATCACCAGTTCGACGCCCAGATCTTTCCAGGGAAGCTGGGCCGGATCCCGTTCTGCCAGAACCCGAATCTTGTGGCTGCCAACTTGCAGGTGGCCATCCACAACGCTTACCGTCTGGGGCAGGCGACCGTAGGCAGAATCAAATTGCAGCAGGTAGGCCAAGTTTTCCGGCTCGGTTAAATCGTTAACCGCCACCACCTCCAGCCCCCGCTCGGGTTGGGAAAGCAGCGCCCGCAAAAACGACCGGCCAATGCGGCCAAATCCGTTGATGGCTACCCGTGTGGTCATCGCAATCCTCCGGTATCAGTTCACAAGCATGGGTCGAGGGCTGCGGCGCAGGAGACGCCAACCCCCTAGGGATAGGTTAGAAGAAGAACGGGATCCGCCTTGCCTTTGCATTTGGATCCCATCTGCAACGGAGATTTGCGATTCAGGCTAACCCAGGAAGTTGCCGGTAGAGGAATTCAGATGAAGGTATTGCTGACCAACGATGATGGCATCGAGGCAGCAGGGCTGGCCCATCTCAAGCTGGCCCTCAGGGATCTGGTTGCCGAGGAACACTGCTGGATTGTGGCTCCCCACCAGCCAATTTCTGGCTGCAGCCACCAGGTAACGACGGGGCGGCCCTTTCGTGCCTGGGCCCGCGGCGAGCGCACCTTTGCTGTCGAGGGATCCCCTGCCGACTGCGTGCGGGTGGCCCTGTTTAAGCTCGCCCCTTCTGTGGATTGGGTGCTTTCTGGCATCAACGAGGGAGGGAATCTGGGATCGGATGTGTACTTGTCCGGCACGGTGGCGGCGGTGCGGGAAGCGGCGCTGCGCGGGATCCGGGGAATTGCCATCTCCCAGTATCGGGCGGGGAGCCAACCGATTGATTGGGAGCAGGTGCAGCGGTGGACGCGGGAGATCCTCGCAGAGCTAATGGAGCAACCCTTGCCGAGGGGCGCCTTTTGGAACGTGAACTTGCCCCACCTGCCGCCGGGGTCCCCTTTGCCAGAGCGGGTCTATTGCCCTCTCTGCACACAGCCGCTGCCGCTCGACTACAGCGTAGAGGCAGAAGGGGAGGGGGCAGAGGTGCTGTGGTTCCGCTACCAGGGCCGCTATCGCGAGCGAGCCCGCGATCCCCAGACGGACACCGACATCTGCTTTTCCGGTCGGGTTGCTATCACGCAGGTGCACTTGACCTCAGGAGCTCCCTGGTGAAAGGTTACGGGCAATGGTTCTGAGGCGTTGCAGCCGCAGTGCTGTCAGGATGTCGGTGGGATCCAGCTTCAGGGTCTGTTCCAGAGCATCTGCCAAGTGGCGGGCTGCCTCCTGACGACTATAGCCGCGGAACTGGGCGCGGCGCAGGGCAAATTCATCGGCCTCGAAGGGGGCGCTCTCCCGATTGAGGTTTTGCCAGATTTGCCGAACGGAGAGGGCGGTAATGCCCCCAGCCAGAAGGGCAGAAAAGGGGTGCTGCAGAGAGATCTCCACCACTGTGGTAATGCCCCCAATCAGGGCCAGCGATTGGTAAAACCCTGGCTGCAGCCAGTTGCGATGGCTAAGCCAGCCCACCTCCCGCAAAAACAAGAGATCTCGGTGGGGCTGCGGGATCCCTTGCCAGCGGCGAAAGTCGATGGCGATGATGCCCTGGGGCTGCCAAGGAGCCTTGCGGCGAGAAACCAGCAGCCCCTCGCCGCCCGAGTGAGGAACAACTTTAATCAAAGCCCGGAAGGAAGCGGGGAGCAGATCCCGCAGCCGTTCAATTTCTTCCTTCTGAAAGGTTTCCAAAGAGTGGAAGTCTAGGCGACCCGTCATACTTCACCCACCTACTTGTGCCGGTTTTTGCCCATGGCTAGCAAGCTGTTTTTAGACCCCTCTCTAGCCTAGCGGCAGGAGGGGCGGGGGAAGAGTTGCATAGACTGAAGAAAAGCCTAGCCGGGATGGAACCATGCCGTGGTCAGCTCAGCCGGAGGGGATCCCTAGCAGCCCTCTTTACACCTATGCTTTCTTGCCAAGGCCGGGGGCCTCCCTTTGCCAATTCATCCAGCAAATCCCCGGGCTTCAGCAGCCCCTGCAGGTGTTTTCCCCGCCGGGGGTCCGCATCGCCGCCGCTGTTGAGCCGCTACCCGACCCGGCGGCCCTCCAGGCCTCAGAGGAGGTGCTGCTGCGTTCGGCCCTGCGCCATGACCAGGTACTCTGCTGGCTATTTACCCAGACGCCTCTTTTGCCTCTCCGCTTTGGCACATGTTTTCTCTCGGCGGAAAAGCTAGAGGCCCACCTGTTGACCCAGCAGGCGGAGTACGAACAGGCGCTGGCTGTTCTCGGGGGAAGAGCCGAGTATTGTCTCAAAGGCAGGGTTCAAACCCAGCTTCCTCGGGATCCCCAGCCCGCCCCCAGTGGAACAGCCTATCTGCTGGCCCGCAGGCAGGCCTACCTGCACCAGCGCCAGGCCCAGGAGCAACGGCAGCAGGAGCTAGCCCTGCTGCAGCAGCTCTGGCCCCCTAACTGGCCTGTGCAGAAGGGGGATCTCCAGCCAGGGGAAGGGCTGCGGCTATACTTTTTGCTCACCCCTGCCGAACGGGAAGTTGCAGCCCAGCTTACCCAAACCTGGCTGGCGGAGCACCCCCACTGGCAATTGGACTGGAGCCCTCCCCTCCCCCCCTATCACTTTGTGGAGGCCCTGCGGGATCCTTCTGGATAGGCCTAGGTCGTAGGCATCTGACCAGCTTTCCCTCCTCTGCCACGCCACCCATGACTCTTCCCAGCGGTTCTCCTCAGAGCAAGCCCTCGTCCCCACCGCAGGCGGCCCAGCCGGATCCCGTCCTCATCCTCGGGGCCGGCCTCATGGGACGCCTGTTAGCTGCCAGCCTGCTCGACGCCGGCCATCGGGTGCACCTGGTGGAAGCGGCCCCGGCCACTACCCCCGAAAGCAGCGCCGCCCATTTTGCCGCAGCCATGCTGGCTCCGCTGGCCGAGTCGGTTGTAGCCGAAGCAAGTGTAGTGGTCCAGGGGTACTACGCCCTCTCCCGCTGGCCTGCTCTTCTGGCCAGCCTGCCAGAACCAGTTTTCTTTCAGCAGGAGGGCACTTTGATCCTCTGGCACCGCCAAGATGCCGGGGAAGCCAAGCGCTTCGCCAACTTGCTGGCCGCCGTAGGGGAACGCCTTCCCCACCTCCCCCGCCCCCAGCCGCTGGATGCCCAGGCGCTAGCTGAACTGGAGCCCTCTCTGGCTGGCCGATTTAGCCAGGGTCTCTATCTTCCCCAGGAGGGTCAGCTGGACAACCGCCAACTGCTGTTGGCTCTGCTGGCCAAACTGCGGCAGCACGGGGTGGAGGTGGAGTGGGGATCCCCCTGGACTTTGGAGCGGGCGCGAGCCTGGCAACAGCAAACCGGCGGCTGGGTTTTGGACTGCCGCGGCCTGGGGGCCCAGAAAGAATGGGGTGGCCAGCAGCTGCTACGGGGGGTGCGGGGGGAAGTGGTGCGTCTGTATGCTCCGGAAGTTTCGCTGCGGCGTCCAACGCGGCTGTTACACCCTCGCTACCCCATCTACATTGCCCCCAAGCCAGGGCATCTGTTCGTGGTGGGAGCCACCGAAATTGAATCCGAGGATCGCTCGCCTGTGAGCGTCCGCTCGGCTCTAGAGCTACTCAGCGCTGCCTACTCCGTCCACCCTGCCTTTGCCGAAGCGCGTATCCTAGAATTAGGCAGCCAATGCCGTCCCACCTTGGCGGACAATCTGCCGGCGGTGGTGGAGCCATCCCCGCGCCTACTGCAGATCAACGGTCTCTACCGCCACGGTTTTCTCATTGCTCCGGCCCTTCTCGATGCCGTTTTGGAGTACCTTCACCACGGCAGTTGTCGCCTTGCCCAGGAGTTGGGGATCCCTTTTCAGGTACAGGCTGCTCCGTTTTCCGGTAAGTCTCTGGCCCCATGCGCGTCCTAATCAACCAGAAACCCTACGATCTGCCGGAGGGCACAACTCTGGCCGAGGCCATTGCCCAGGTAGAGGTCAACGGCCCCTTCGCAGTGGCGGTTAATCTAGAATTTGTGCCGCGCGCCCGCTACGGGCAAACCCGTCTGCAAGAGGGCGACCAGGTGGAGATTGTCGTGCCAAGTGCCGGCGGCTAGTGCCCCAGTTGTCTTTCTCCCTCTCCTCCCCCAATGTCCACCCTTCTCCAGCTTTCCCCTTCCACTCAGGCCGATGGGGATCCTTTGGTGCTCTACGGACAAGCGCTGCCCAGCCGCTTGATGCTGGGGACAGCTCGCTACCCTTCGCCAGCTGTTTTGGAACAGGCGGTGGCGCGGGCGCAGCCCTGTCTGTTGACCGTTTCCCTACGGCGTCAGGGAGCCCTGGGGCCGCAGGCCTCGCAGGGGTTTTGGGCCCTGCTGCAGAAGCTAGGGATCCCGCTTTTGCCCAACACCGCCGGCTGCCACAGCGTGCAGGAGGTAATTACCACAGCGGAGATGGCCCGAGAGGTGTTTGGCACCGACTGGATTAAGCTGGAGCTGATAGGGGATGACTACACCCTCCAGCCGGATCCGGTGCAACTGCCCACTGCTGCCGCCGAGCTGGTGCGGCGGGGGTTTAAGGTTTTGCCGTATAGCACCGACGACCTGGTGCTGTGTCAGCGGCTCTTGGATGCCGGCTGTGAGGTAGTCATGCCCTGGGCGGCTCCCATCGGCACTGGCAAAGGCCCCCTCAACCCCTACAACTTGCGCCTGCTGCGGGAGCGGATCGAGGCGCCCCTAATTGTGGATGCCGGCCTAGGCCTACCTTCTCACGCTTGCCAGGTAATGGAGTGGGGCTTTGACGGGGTGCTGCTCAATACGGCAGTGGCCCTGGCTCGGGATCCGGTGGCGATGGCCGAGGCTTTTGCGGCAGCAGTGCGCGCCGGCCGCCAAGCCTACCTGGCGGGGGCAATGGCCCCCCAGGAAACACCCCAACCCAGCACCCCTGTTCTGGGCACCCCCTTCTGGCACCAGGGTTAGCTTCCCCTAGAACAGGGGATCAAGCACCAGGCTTTTGCGCCTGGACGACCTGCAGGGCTCCTCCAGCGTGCAGGGTCTGCCGGACAGGTTGCCAGCCCTGTTGCTGCAGATACTGGGGCAGGTCCAGCTGGAGGAAGTGCCAGGCAGTCTCGGTTTCAAACAGGGCCAGAAAGAGGGCCAGGGCTGGCCAAAGGAGAGGCTGGCAGGGCGCGTGCAAATCCAGGATCAAGAGCCCTCCCCCCGGCTTGAGCACCCGCCCCACTTCCCGCAGCACCTGTTCCAGGTCGGGAAAAGGCAGCTCGTGCAGGGCCAGGCTGGTATGTACCCAGTCAAAGCTATCGGCAGGAAAAGGCAGATCCTGGGCAAAGGCTTGGACAAATTTGACGCTGGGGAGGCGTTGGTGAGCTGCCGCCAGGGCCTTGGGAGAAGCATCCAGGCCGACAACGTTTTGGCTTAGCTGGGCCAGGATTGGAGTCACCTCGGCAGGGCCACAGCAGAGATCCAGGACCCAATCCTGGGGTTGGATGGAGATCCCTTGCAGGGGCAACCGGCGCAGTCGCTCATATCCCCCCACTGCCAGGGCCGCTGCGCGGCTGATGCTGCGGTAAAGCCAAGGAAAGCGGTAGCTCCAGGTGCGCAGGAAGGTGGCCATAGGCAGGGATCCTCGTAGGAGCTTCTCCAGCCTACTTGTAAGACGGCTTCCCCGTCTTCCTCCTGTTGTCGGCCCTCACCCCCAACCTCTCTCTAGTGGGGAACTTTCTTTTGCCGCTAACCGTCTTCAAGCCCAGCTCCACTCCCTTAAATGATGACTCAGTTTGAGCTGCCTCCTTCCAAAGGGCCTGGCCAGCACAGCCTGACTTGGCTAGTGGCTGCGGCGGGGCTGACAGTTTTGCTCTGGCAGTTTCCCTGGGGCAATTATCTCCTCTATCCCTTTACTTTGTTGGCCACCTGGTTTCATGAGATGGGCCATGGCCTCATGGCAGTGCTGTTGGGGGGAGAGTTTCATCGTCTCGAGATCTATCCCGATGGCTCGGGGCTGGCTATTCACAGTGGCGAGCTGTTCTTGGGGCGGGTGGGGCGGGCCTTGGTGGCTGCTGCTGGGCCAATGGGGCCGCCCATAGCTGGGGCTATGTTCATCCTCACCTCTCGCCGTCCGAGCACAGCTCGGCTGGGGTTGTTGTTTTTGGGATCCCTGTTGCTGCTTTCGACGCTGCTTTGGGTGCGTTCTCCCTTTGGCTTCTTGTTTCTCCCAGCCATGGGCTTGGGGATCCTGGCAGTAGCTCGCTGGGCCTCCCCTGGGTTGCGGGGTTTTGCCCTGCAATTTTTGGGGGTACAAGCCTGTGTGAGTACCTATCGCCAGATTGACTACCTTTTTGTGGAGGCTACTGTCATTAACGGGCGGCTGATCCTCTCCGATTCCAGTCAGATAGCCCACAACTTATTTTTGCCCTACTGGTTCTGGGGAGGGGTGATGGCAGTGTTTTCTTTGGTTTTGCTGATGGGCAGCTTGCAACTGGCCTTCCGCGACTAGCCGAGGGAGTAAAGCCGCAATTTTGGAAGTGATTGCTGTCACCTAAAAATCCGTTGTCCATCACTGCCCAAGCGAAAAGACTGCCGCTACAGTAAGGGGCGTGAGGAGTGTGGGAGTGGACAATGTGGAAAGATGTGATTGGCCTGGCCCTAGCAGGCACGCTGCTGCTTATTAGCAAAACGGCGGCCGATACCCTCGGTCAGAGCCAAGATCCAACCCTAGGCCAGGTCAAGCCAGCTGGCCCTGCTGCCAGCCTTTCCCCCTAGGAGGGGGTACCCAGGCCGTTGTAACGTTGCTATTTTGTGCAACACTCATCCTAAGAGCCAGTAGTGGGAGCAGTGGAGTGGGCTTGGGATCCCCAATGCGCATTGCCCTGTTTACGGAGACGTTTCTGCCGAAGGTGGATGGCATTGTGACGCGGCTTTGCCATACGGTGCGCCACCTGACGGCCCGTGGCAACTCGGTGCTCATTGTTGCCCCGCAGGGGGCGCCTAGGCGGTTTGCCCGGGCACGGGTCTACGGGATCCCAGGCCTGCCCTTGCCCTTGTACCCGGAGTTGAAGCTAGCTGCTCCCGGCCCGGCCATTGGCAGACTGCTTAGCCGTTTTCGACCGGATGTCATCCACGTGGTCAACCCAGCGGTTTTGGGGTTGGGAGGCCTCTACTACAGCCAGACCATGGGGATCCCACTGGTGGCGTCCTACCACACCCATTTGCCGAAGTACCTAAAGCACTACGGGCTGGGCTTCCTGGAGGGGGTTTTGTGGAACCTCCTCAAGCTAGGGCACAATTTGGCGCGGCTTAACCTCTGCACCTCGACTGCCATGATGCAGGAGCTGACTGCCCACGGCATCGAGCGGGTTCACCTTTGGCAGCGAGGCGTGGATACGGAGCTATTCCATCCCCAAGCCGCCAGTTTAGAGATGCGGGCCCGTCTTACTGCAGGGCAGCCGGAGCGGCCACTGTTGCTGTACGTGGGTCGGCTCTCGGCAGAAAAAGAGGTGGGGCGGATCCGGGTGTTGCTGGAGCAGATCCCCCAGGCGCGGCTGGCCATTGTGGGCGACGGGCCAGAGCGGCGATCCCTGGAACAACACTTTGCCGGCTACGACGTCGTGTTTACCGGCTACTTGCAGGGGCAAGCGCTGGCAGCAGCTTTTGCTTCTGCAGATCTGTTTGTGTTCCCCTCCCGCACCGAGACGTTGGGATTGGTCTTGTTGGAGGCCATGGCTGCCGGTTGTCCGGTAATCGCCCCCCGCTGTGGCGGCATTACCGATGTGGTGGACAGCGGCCGCAACGGCTTTCTCTTCGATCCCGATTCCGACAGCGACTTTGTCCAGGCCACCCGGCAACTGTTGGAGAGTGCCGGGCAGCGGCAGCTCTTCCGGCAACAGGCCCGCCAAGAGGCCGAGCGCTGGAGTTGGTCGGCAGCCACACAACAGTTGGAGGAGTACTACCGCACCGTCATTGCTGAGTCGGGATCCGGCAAGAGCGCAGGCAGCGCGTGAGAACTAATCTTCGGCTAAGGACAGTCGCAGCGGATCCCCGACCATAGCAGAGCCCTGCTGCATTGTATCGGGGCAGCGAGATCTCTTGGCAAAAGGAGCTGCAGGCGGCCTGTGGAGAGAATAAACTGCGGGTGGCCCACCCGCCCCCTATGGTCTGCATCCACTCCAGGGATCCTGCAAGGACATCAGCCAGATCAGCGGTGCAACTCCAGGTCGCCTCTGCGCCGTAGAGCTAGGCGGAGAGGGGGCGCTCCCCTTCAATGGCCCGCACCTGCTCGACAAAGAACTCTTCTAGCGACTGCCGTTGCCAGTGCAAGTCGGTCACCACTGCCCCCGCCTGGCTTAAAAGAGTGAGCAGCTCCGGCAGGGATCCCTTCCATTCCCCCGACCAATGGGATCCCTGGATCGAGAAATGCTCGAGGCAGTCGCGGAACTGGTCAATAGCGCCACCTTGCCCTTGCACTCGGTAGCTTTTGCTCTGGCCCAGCAATTCGTCCAATGTTCCCTGCTGCACCAACTTGCCGCCGACAATAATGCCAATGCGGTTGCAGATTACCTCCACATCGCCCAGGATGTGGCTGTTGAAAAACACAGTCTTGCCCTGTTGCCGGAGAGACAAGATGATCTCGCGCATCTGGTAGCGGCCTATGGGATCCAGCCCCGACATCGGCTCATCCAGAAACACCAGCTCTGGGTCGTTGATGAGGGCCTGGGCTAGGCCAGTGCGCTGCAGCATGCCCTTGGAGTAGGTGCGCATTGGCTTTTTGCGGGCCGTATCTAGGGAAAGCCCCACCAGCTCCAGCAGTTGCGGGATCCGCTCCTTGAGGAGGCTATCGGACAAGCGAAAGACCTTGCCCGCAAAATGGAGAAACTCCCAGGCAGTTAGGTAGTCGTAAAAGTAAGGGTTTTCCGGAAGATAGCCCACCTGCTGCTTGATGGAGCGATCCCCCAGGGGTTTGCCCAGGAGCATACCCCTGCCGCTGGTAGGCTCCACAATGCCCAGCAGACACTTGATCGTGGTGGTTTTGCCAGCTCCATTAGGCCCCAGTAGCCCAAAGGTTTCGCCACGGGCCACTGTTAGCGAAAAATCCTTGAGGGGGCTGACCACCTTGTTTAGCCAAAAGCCGGTGCGATAGGTTTTGCTCAGACCAGTGACGGCAATGGCCGGCTCAGGCTGCACGGCAGTCGCTTCTAGAGAGGGGGCCAACGTCTCACTCATAGGGGGAGGCTGGGGTTGAAAAAACCAAGGAGAACTAGGCAGGATGCTGGTCTGCTCTCCAGTTTACGCTCTCCCCCTTCTTTTGCCTCAGCCCCTGGTTGGCAGCCATCTAGAAAGGTGTCTTGACCTTGGGCTGCTTAACCTTCAGCTCGCGGATCCGCTTCAGCATTCTCTGGAAATAGTCAGCCAGGTAGTCCTCAAGGGAGGTCAGGGAAGCCAACTCAATACCCAAGGCTTCGCACACAGGCCTCATGTCGGCGTGCATTGGCTCTTTGGCGGCAATTACCTCCACAAACGCCAGCCGGTCGGCAATGTTCCAGCTCCACTGAAAAAACTGGGCCACCCTGCGCGCTCCCCGCAAGACCCCCAGTGGTATGGTTCGAACCTTGGCCTTTTTGCCGGAAAGCTGCTCACAGAGAGCGATGACCTCTTGGGAAGTCCAGGCCTTGGGTCCCACCAAGGGAAAGACCTGCTGCTTGGCTGCTTCAACGCTGAGGGCTCGCACGGCAAATCGAGCTGCATCTAGGGTGTCGAGGTAGGCTATGGGGGTGCTTTCACTGGTTACCCAAACAATCTGTTCTTCCAGAATGGGGATGGCGTACTGGCCAATCAATCCCTGCATAAAGCCCGCCGCCCGGAAAATGGTGTAGGGCAGTGGGGATCCCATCAAATACTTCTCAATGTGGTGCTTAAAATTCATCAGGGGCACATTGGGGTATTCGTGCTGAGCACCCATGATAGAGAAAAAGATAAAGTGCCCCACCTGGGCGGCCCGAGCAGCGTTAATCAAGGCCACCTTGCCATCCCAATCCACCTGGCGGGTGCTGAGGGTGTCGGTTACTCGCACGGTGGCACAGTCAATCACCGCCTCAGCTCCTTCCATGGCCTCTCGGAGCGTGCTTGGCTGCAGCAGGTTCCCCACTTTGAGGTGGGCCCCCCATTCGCTTAGGAAAGCAGCCTTAGCCGGATTTCGCACCAGACAGGTAACCCGATGTCCCTCTTCGATGGCCCGCCGCACCACCTGACGGCCCAGGGTTCCCGTTGCCCCCACAACCAGCACGTTCATAAAATTATCATTTCTTAACCTTAGGCTTAGTCTATCAGAGGGAGGCAGCTTCCAACACAACTCAGCCCACCTCTGCGCCAGGGACATCCCTAGCCCAGGCTGCTGCCAAGAAAGGGTTTAGCCGGCCAACTCGTTCATGCGTTGGGCCAGGATAAAGTCCAGCTCCGTAATGCCCCCGGCATCGTGGGTTGTGAGATCCACCCGCACCCGGTTGTACACATTGCTCCATTCGGGATGGTGGCCCATGCTCTCAGCCACCAAGGCCACACTGCTCATCCAGCCAAAGGCTTCGACGAAAGAGCGGAACTGAAACTGGCGGTGCAGCTTTCCATCCCGCAAGGACCAGCCCGGTAGGTTTTCCAGCCTGGCCTGGATCTCGGCTTCACTAAGCTTGACAGGTCTGGACATAGGCGTATTCGCTCCATCCATTGCCACCGCTTTCATCAGAGTAACTGAGAGCGGAGCTTAACCCTCTGGCTTGGCGGCAGTGCCGAGCGGTTTGTACAGCCAGTAGCCTTGTACGGAGAAGTGAGTCCGTTTGTAGAAGTTGAGGGCGGCCTGGTTGTGGCGATAAACCTGTAGGGTGATGGCTGCCAACTGCTGCTGCAATCCCCACTGTTCCACTTGTTGCATCAAAGCTCTCCCCAGTCCGCGCCGGCGGTGAGTGGGGTCCACCCAGAGCAAAAAAACATAGGCCACCCGTTGATAGGTAGCTTGATCGGTGGAGATGCCAGCCCAAACCCCACCCACAGGTTCTCCTGTTTCTTCTTTCAAGATCCACCAGCAGGGGGTACGTGGGGGATCGAAGAAGCGGTCCAACGTCTCCTCAAGGTGATCCCAGTGCTTTTGCTCAGGGAAAGATTCCTGTAGGGTGGCCTGCAATCCCCGCCGCACCCAAGGCCGATCCCACACAGAGCCGATGCGCCAACGGTAGCCAGCAGGCAAAGGGATCTCAGCTTTCGACATAGCCAGGCATCCAGCAAGCAGAAAGAGCTATAGAAGTTGCTTCCTCCCTCGGTGCAGGCTGAGCCATATCTTGGGGGAGAAACGAGCGGATACTCACCACCACCAGAGTAAATAGAAACACCAGGAGAAGCAGAGCGGGAAAGACATACTGCTGCAAAAAGTTCATAGGCTCGCTGGGCCAGAAATAACCTCAAGACTATTTTGCAGCGCTTGCTCCACGGTTAGGGATCCCAGGGGACTTTCAGGTTCGGATCCCTCCGGGCTGGGTAGACGAGTCGGAAGTCCCAGGGATCTGGGTTTAGTTAGCCGTTTGAGGTCAGCCATCTGGAGGAAAAGACGGGGAAGAGAAGCTCCCGCCTTGGCTAGCTTGGCGCGGCTTCTCAAGGCCAGGGGGCTGCTGTAGGAGCTAATTTGGGGGCCCTATCACCTCCTTTCCCCCTCCTGGTACGCCTTGGAAAACCCCAGCGACCATCAGAAGGAGACTGGCGCGCCTCTCCAGGGATCCCTTACCCGCGCACCCGCAGCACCTCGCGGCGATAGGCGGGCAGTTGCCAGCACATCTCCAGCCAGTTTTTCAGCTCCTCTGGCTGGCCCATCAAGCTCATTTCCACCAGCAAAATGGCAGCTCGATCGCTGGCTCCTTTGGAGCCCAGACGAATCAGGGCGGACAGACTGTCTTCCCGCCAGCAGACAGATACCCCCTGCCGGATCAAGGCCCGAGCGGCAACGGCAATGCAGGAGGGTGACACCTGGATATCTCGCCGCTCGTAGTCAATAGTAGGCAGCATGAACGGCAACCCAAATCTTTATTATGTTTTAATCTTCTTCCCTTTTTTGCCGGCTTATCCTAGGTCTTTGCAGATTGTGAAGTAATCTTTTGTGAACTTGGGCAGGACTTGCCTCCAAAGACTATGCAAGCCAAAGCTGAGAAAGCTTAAGAGATAAAGAAAACCCTCCCTCCTCTTGGGAGAGAGCTGCAAAATGGCTGCAGAGCAGCAGAAGGAACGATGCAAGCGGAAGGCTGGGAAAGGCAAGTCGGTCAGTGGTTGCCCAAGGCCATCCTGGGTGGAGCTGTGGTGGTCCTGCTGGCAGCAGGTAGGCCGCTGCGCTTGGTGGGCAACGGCGAGAACATGGTGCTATTTACCTGGGGGGGAGGGGTGAGCCCAACACCCCTGCAGCCAGGCCTCCACTGGGTACCGCCCTTTGTCTCGCGCACAGTGACCTTTGATGTGAAGGCCCAGGCCCTCACCTGGAAAGATGATGACCCCAGTGCCTATGCACCGCGGCTAGTAGCCCTCTCGCAGGATGGCCAGCAAATTCAAGTGGAGGCAACGCTCCAGTTTCGGATTGTCGACGCTCCCAAAGTCTACACCCAACTGGGGGAGAACTACTTGGATCGCGTTGCTCCTATTGTTCGGTCGGTAGTCTTGAACGAGACTAGCGGCTTTTCTGCCCAAGCCCTTTATTCTACCGAGCGCCCAGTGCTCCAGGGCCAAATTCGCGAACGGGTGGCTCTTTTGCTGAAGGGATACGGCATCGAGGTTTTGGACTTTCTGCTGCGGGATGTGGATTTTGATCCCGATTTTGTAGCTGCTATTGAAGCCAAGACCATCGCCGAAAACCAACTGGCGCAAAAGCAATTTGAGATCGAGCAGGCGCGCCAAGATGCCCGCAGCATCATTGCTCAAGCCGAGGCCGAGGCTGGCCAATTGCGAGCCAAGGCCCAGGCCCTCACCCAGAACCCCAAGTACCTAGAGGTAGTGAAAGCCTCCGTCTTGGGATCCCGGCTGGAAACGTTGATCACCAAATAGAAAACCCAACAGAAAAAGGACAGTTTTTGGGCGTGGCTCCATCTGCCCCAGCTCTTTTCTCAAACCTCAAAACGGGATCAGCCACTATGTATTCAACAGGAGGAGCGCAGAGTCAGGTCTGCTGGCTAACTTTGGGCGGGATCACTCTCTTAGCAGCTTTGGGAATGCTCCGCGCCTGCCTGTATGTTACTTTGCCCGGCCATGCCACCGTAGTGTTCAACACCTTTTCTGGGCTGCAAAAGGGGCGGGTAGAATTGCCGGGGGTGATGTTCCGGATCCCCGGGATCGAGACGCCAATCACCTACACCGTGCTCACCCGCGTTTGGGAGTTTACCAACGACCCCCACTCGGCCAATGCCATCAGCAATGCCATTGCAGTAAACACGGCGGACGGGCAGGCCTTTGCCGTTGATGTGGCCATTGCCCTCAAGCCCAACGTTGCTACCCTAGACGAGCTGCATGCCACCATCGGCGAGAAGTATCTTTCCACAGTGGTGGTGCCGGTGGTGCGCTCCAAAATCCGGGATGTTTCTGCCTCCTTCGATTCCGAAGATTTCTACCGCAAAAGCCAGCGGGCTGCTATCGAGCAGCAGGCCTTGGATTTGATCCGCCAAGAGATGCCCAGCGTTAACCGCAATGGGCAATCTTTGCCCCTGATAGAAGTAGAGGGCCTTTTCTTGGGCTATCCCGATTTTCCCCAAGCTCTGCGAGATTCCATTGAACGCAAACAAGTGGCCTCGATTACGGCGCAAACAGCAGCGGTGCGGGCGCAAATTCAACAAAAAGAAACTGAGCGGCTTTTGATCTTGGCAGCAGCCAACCAGCGGGCCATCGAGCTCAAAGGCCAAGCGGCAGCGGAAAACGCACAACTGGCGGATCTGCTGTTTTACGAAAAGCTGCAGGAGCGCATCCAAAACCCAACGGACGCGTTGCCACCTCTGCGTATTATTCGCGTCGAGGGGGAGGCCACGGTGTTCCTCAACGTGGATCCCCGGCAGGCAGCCGTGCACCAGGCCCAATAGTTAAACCTGGCCACGCCGTCGGAGCTCCCAGGGCAGAGTGGGGCGGTGGGCAGCCGGCTGCGCCTTGGCCACAACAATCACCCCGGCCACAGGGATCCCAGCAGCAACCAAGACCTGCTGCGCCGCTTGGACAGTAGAGCCAGTGGTGTAAATGTCATCCACCAACAGAACTGGGGTGGCGGGAGCGTGCTGGAGGGCAAAGGCGCCTGCCAAATTTTGCTGGCGTTGCAGCGGGTTGAGCTCGTATTGGGCTGCCGTGGCCCGCACCCGCACCAGAGCTTCAGGTAAATGTCTTAGACCCGTCCGCTCACAAAAGGCTTGGCTAATCAGGGCCGCCTGATTGTAGCCCCGTTGCCGCAGGCGCTCCGCATGCAGCGGGATGGGGACTACCGTATAGTCCGAACCGTAGGCTTTACGAGAGCCTGAAGAGGGTTGCCGGCTTTCGAGCCAGCGGGATCCCAGCCATTCCCCCAAAACCGCACCTATGCGCCGCTGTCCTTCATATTTCAGGCAATAGAGGGCCCTGCGCAGCGCTCCCCGGTGGATCCCCCAGGCATAAAGCGGCCAAGGCGAAGTGGTGACCGGCCAAGAGTCGAGCCGCTCCGCCTGCAGCCGCCTCTGGCAATCTCGACAAAACACAGCCCTAGCCGGGCGTTGGCAGAGCGGACAGGGAAGCGCAATCCACCAATCCAGCCACTTCATGGCCAGGTTCCACTGCTAGGCTCAGTCTAGCCGCAAGGGGAGGGCTAGACAGCTCACAAAGTTGACGGCGGGATCCCTGCTTGCTAGGATTAGGTACTGCCAAATCATCAGAGCTAGCCTTCTTAGCCAACCCATGCCCACCATTCAGCAACTAATTCGCAAAGAGCGCGAAGTGGCCGCTCGCAAGAGCAAGTCGCCTGCTCTAAAAGGGTGTCCGCAGCGGCGGGGAGTTTGCACGCGAGTGTACACGACAACGCCCAAAAAGCCCAACTCCGCCCTGCGGAAGGTGGCACGGGTTCGCCTGACCTCTGGCTTTGAAGTCACAGCTTACATTCCAGGCATTGGCCATAATTTACAAGAGCACTCAGTAGTTTTGGTGCGCGGCGGACGGGTAAAAGACTTACCTGGCGTGCGCTACCACATCATCCGCGGTGCCCTGGATGCCGCAGGGGTCAAAGACCGCAAGCAAGGCCGCTCCAAATACGGAACAAAGCGACCCAAACCAGGCCAAGCTCCTGCTGCTGCAGGCAAGAAGAAATAGCTTTCCCTCAAGGTCAGTTTCCTACCCTGCACTTTCTTGGTCCTATGTCTCGCCGCAACCGTGCCCCTCGTCGTGAAGTGCCCCCTGATCCCAAATACAGGAGCCGTTTGGTTACCATGCTCATCCGCAAGTTGATGCTGAGGGGCAAGGCCTCCCTGGCCGCTAGAATCCTCTATGAGGCTTTGGAAATTGTGCGGGAGCGCACCGGTCAAGAGCCGCTGGCCGTCCTGGAAAATGCGGTGCGCAACGCTACCCCCCTAGTGGAGGTCAAAGCGCGGCGGGTGGGTGGGGCCACCTACCAAGTTCCAGTGGAAGTAAGGCCAGAGCGGGGTACCTCGCTAGCGCTGCGTTGGCTGGTTACCTTTGCCCGCGCTCGTTCCGGCCGTACGATGTCGGCTAAGCTGGCCAACGAGATTATCGATGCAGCCAACGAAACCGGTGGTGCCATCCGTCGGCGAGAAGAAGTCCATCGCATGGCTGAGGCTAACAAGGCGTTTGCTCACTACCGCTACTGAGCTTGTCTAGCCAGCGGGTATCCCTCTCTAGGGCCCAGGAGAGGGTCGGGATCTGGAGAAAACTTGGCGAAAGAGGTTAGAATTGTAAAGGTTTTTCTGCCTAAGTCGCAGGGCGACGAGGAGTGGGAGGTTAACGTGGCACGCACAGTTCCCCTGGAACGAGTCCGCAACATCGGCATCGCAGCTCACATCGATGCCGGCAAGACGACGACGACGGAGCGGATTCTTTTTTATTCGGGCCTAGTGCATAAGATGGGGGAGGTTCACGAGGGAACCACGGTAACCGATTGGATGGAACAGGAGCGGGAACGGGGTATCACCATCACCGCTGCAGCCATCACTACCCGCTGGACCAAGCGGGATCCGGACAACCCCTCCCAGCCTCTCGCCGGTGCACCTGAGTACACCATCAACATCATCGATACACCTGGTCACGTGGACTTCACCATTGAGGTGGAGCGCTCCATGCGGGTGTTGGACGGCGTGATTGCGGTCTTTGACTCCGTAGCAGGCGTGCAGCCGCAGTCGGAGACAGTCTGGCGCCAGGCCAATCGCTACAATGTGCCCCGCATTGCCTTTGTCAACAAAATGGATCGCATGGGGGCCAATTTCCTCAGGGTTTGCAACCAGATCCGGGAGCGCCTTAAAGCCAATGCCATTCCTATTCAGCTGCCTATTGGAGCGGAGGAAGACTTTCGCGGCATCGTTGATCTGGTGCGCATGCGGGCCCGTATCTACATGGATGAGATTGGCAAGGACATCCGCTCCGAGCCGATCCCAGAAGAAATCAAGGATCTAGCCGCGGAGTACCGGGCCAAGCTGGTGGAGGCAGTGGCTGAAGTCGATGAAAGCCTAATGGAAAAGTATTTTGCTGAGGAGGATCTCAGCGAGGCAGACCTGATGCTGGGTCTGCGCAAGGGAACCATCAGCGGTCAAATTGTACCTGTCCTGTGTGGCTCTGCCTTCAAGAACAAAGGCATCCAGTTGCTCCTGGATGCGGTGGTGGACTACCTCCCCTCCCCTGTTGACATTCCGGCTATCAAAGGCATCCTCCCGGATGGCACGGAAGTGTCACGCAAGGCCAGCGACGAGGAGCCTTTCTCCGCCCTTGCTTTTAAGTTGATGAGCGACAAGTATGGGGATCTTACCTTTATCCGCGTCTACTCTGGGGTCCTGACCAAGGGCACTTATGTGCTTAACTCCACCAAAAACAAGAAGGAGCGCATCTCGCGACTGGTGGTGCTCAAGGCAGATGAGCGCCTAGATGTAGACGAGCTGCGGGCAGGGGATCTGGGAGCGGTGTTGGGGCTGAAAGATACCACCACCGGCGATACCCTCTGCGACGAAAATGCTCCGGTAATCCTAGAATCCCTCTACATCCCAGAGCCAGTGATCTCAGTGGCGATTGAGCCCAAAACCAAGGCAGATGTTGACAAGCTCTCGAGGGCGCTGCAGGCCTTGGCCAAGGAGGATCCCACCTTTCGCGTCTCCGTGGATCCAGAGACCAACCAAACTATCATCTCCGGCATGGGTGAGCTCCACCTGGAGATTTTGGTGGATCGGATGCTGCGGGAGTTCAACGTGGAGGCCAATGTTGGCAACCCGCAGGTGGCCTACCGCGAAACCATCCGCAAGGCAGTTAGCCGCGTGGAAGGGAAGTTTATCCGCCAAACCGGTGGCCGCGGTCAGTACGGGCACGTGGTCATTGACCTGGAGCCGGCAGAGCCAGGTACAGGCTTTGAGTTTGTCTCCAAAATTGTGGGTGGGGTCATTCCTAAAGAATACATTCCACCTGCAGAGCAAGGGATCCGCGAAGCCTGCGAGTCTGGAGTATTGGCTGGCTATCCGCTGATTGATATCCGGGTCACCCTGGTGGACGGCTCCTTCCATGAGGTGGACTCCAGCGAGATGGCCTTTAAGATTGCTGGCTCCCTGGCTCTCAAGGAAGCCGCTCGCAGGGCCAACCCCGTACTCTTAGAACCTGTGATGAAGGTGGAGGTGGAAGTGCCCGAAGCCTTTGTCGGGGATGTTATCGGGGATATCAACGCCCGCCGCGGTCAAATGGAGGGGATGACAACGGAGGGTGGCATTTCTAAGGTCACTGCCAAGGTTCCCTTGGCGGAGATGTTTGGGTATGCCACTGACATCCGCTCCAAGACGCAAGGGCGGGGCATCTTTACGATGGAGTTCAGCCACTACGAGGAGGTTCCTCGCAGTATCGCGGAAGCCATCATTGCCAAAAGTAAAGGAAACGTAGCTAGCTGAAACCAAAAGGAAGTGACGATACATGGCACGCCCTAAGTTCGAACGGACCAAACCCCACGTCAACGTTGGCACCATTGGCCACGTCGACCACGGTAAGACAACGTTGACCGCCGCCATTACCATGACCTTGGCTGCCCTTGGCCAAGCGACACCCAAGCGCTACGACGAGATCGACGCGGCGCCAGAGGAGAGAGCCCGTGGCATCACCATCAACACTGCCCACGTGGAGTACCAGACGGAGAAGCGTCACTACGCCCATGTGGACTGCCCTGGCCACGCCGACTACGTGAAAAACATGATCACGGGTGCGGCCCAGATGGACGGGGCCATCCTGGTGGTCTCGGCAGCCGACGGGCCGATGCCGCAGACGCGGGAGCACATCCTGCTGGCCCGCCAGGTAGGAGTGCCCAGCATCGTGGTCTTCCTCAACAAAGTGGACATGGTAGACGACGAGGAGCTGCTGGAGCTGGTGGAACTGGAGGTGCGGGAGCTCCTCTCCAAGTACGATTTCCCTGGCGACGAAATCCCAATTGTCAGGGGATCTGCTCTGAAGGCTCTGGAGAAGATGCAGGCCAACCCCAAAACCCAACGAGGGGAGGATCCCTGGGTGGACAAGATCTATGAGTTGATGGATGCGGTCGACTCTTACATTCCAACGCCGGTACGGGAGGTGGACAAGCCCTTCCTGATGGCGATAGAGGATGTCTTCTCGATTACAGGTCGCGGTACGGTGGTAACAGGCCGGATTGAGCGCGGCCGCATCAAGGTGGGGGATACGGTAGAGATAGTTGGATTGCGGGAGACCCGTTCCACCACCGTCACGGGTCTGGAGATGTTCCAGAAGACTCTAGACGAGGGGATTGCGGGCGACAACGTCGGCGTCCTTCTGCGGGGTATTCAGAAGAACGAGGTGGAGCGGGGCATGGTCCTGGCCCAGCCCAAAACCATCACCCCCCACACTCAATTCGAGTCGGAGGTCTATGTCCTCACCAAAGAAGAGGGAGGCCGCCACACACCTTTCTTTGCCGGCTATCGTCCCCAGTTCTACGTGCGTACCACCGACGTCACTGGCACCATTTCCTCCTTTACGGCTGACGATGGCTCGAAGCCGGAGATGGTGATGCCGGGTGACCGAGTGAGAATGACGGTGGAGCTAATCCGACCCATTGCCATTGAGCAAGGGATGCGCTTTGCCATCCGTGAGGGCGGTCGGACGGTTGGAGCTGGGGTAGTCTCCAAGATCCTGAAGTAAGCTACTGGCTCTTAGCAGGGATTGGGCACTGGTTGCTCCAGAAGGCTCAATCCCTATTGCTTTGGAGTACACTCTGCTTTCTCTGAGTATGGCTACCTTAACCCAACAGAAAATTCGCATCCGCCTACAGGCCTACGACCATCGGCTGCTGGATACTTCCTGCGACAAAATTGTGGAGACAGCGCGCCGGACAGAGGCAGTGCCAGTGGGCCCGATCCCTCTGCCAACGCGGCGCCGCCTCTACTGTGTGCTGCGTTCTCCCCACATCGACAAGAACTCGCGGGAACATTTTGAAATCCGCACCCACCGGCGCATTATCGATATCTATTCCCCCTCTTCCAAAACCATTGATGCTTTGATGAAGCTAGACCTGCCGGCAGGGGTGGACATTGAGGTGAAGTTGTGAGGGCCTGCTGGTGGATCTCTAGCTTTCTGGGGGACAGGCAGTGACAACAGGGGCTGTGCACAAGGAAACCGACCCTTGCCAGGAGGCAGCCACTTCTGAGCCCATCCCAGTTGTGGTAGTAGGAGCCCTGGGCAAAATGGGGCGGGAGGTGGTACGCGCGGTAGCTCAAACCCCCGACATGAGGTTGGTCGGGGCGGTGGCCCGCTCGCAACTGGGTGCAGATATTGGTGAGGTGCTGGGTCTGGGATCGTTGGGAGTGGCAATTAGTGACGACCTGGCAGGGCAGCTGCTGCGGCTGTCGCAGCAGAGCAGCCGGGGGGTGATGGTGGACTTTACTCATCCGCGCTCTGTGTATGAAAATGTCCGCTCGGCAATTGCTTTTGGGGTGCGGCCAGTGGTGGGGACGACAGGCCTGACGCCAGAGCAACTGGAGCGGTTGCGGGATCTGGCAGACAAGGCGGGGGTGGGCTGCCTGATTGCGCCCAACTTTGCTATCGGCATGATCCTGCTGCAGCAGATGGCCCTGCAGGCAGCCCAATATTTCGATCACGTGGAAATTGTCGAGCTACACCACAACCGCAAGGCTGATGCTCCCAGTGGCACAGCTCTGCAGACGGCCCAGCGCCTGGGGCAACTGGGCAAGGCGTTCAATCCCCCCGAGGTGGAAGAAAAAGAGCTGATTCCTGGCGCGCGGGGAGGGATCCCTGGCCCCAACATTCCCATCCACAGCGTTCGCCTGCCGGGACTAGTTGCCCACCAAGAGGTGATCTTCGGCGGCATGGGGCAGACGCTAACCTTGAGACACGACATCACCGACCGGGTGGCCTTCATGCCGGGGGTAATCCTAGGCATTCGCAAGGTGTTGCAGCTCAAGGGATTGGTCTATGGCTTGGAGCAGGTGCTGAGCTAGCTGCTCAGAGGCGGGATCCCCGCCTCGTCAAGAATGCGGGGGATGAGATGTTCGGCCTTGACGGCCATGAGGTGCACCCCGTGGCAGATTTGGCGGGCCTGGCGCACCTGTTCGGCAGCGATGCGGATCCCTTCTTCTAGGGGATGGGGAGCGTTGGCCAGCCGTTGGATGACCTCCTCTGGGATGCGAACCCCTGGCAAGTTGCGGTTGATGAACAGGGCATTTTTGGCGGATTTGAGCAGGAAGATGCCGGCCAGGATAGGCTTGCCGGCGGGGCGGCCCAGCTTGTCCATGAAGCGCTCCAGTTGCTCGAAGTCAGTCACCATCTGGCTTTGGAAAAACTGGGCTCCGTTCTCCAGCTTGCGGTAGAAGCGCCGCTCCAGACCCGAAAAGCTGGGAGATTGCGGCTCTACTGCTGCTCCCGGAAACAGACAAGTGCCGCCGTCAGGAAGGGGCTTGCCGTTACAGTCAAGGCCGTTGTTAAGGCGCTGGATAAGCTGCAGCAGGCGCACCGACTCCAGGTCAAAGACGGCTCGAGCATCGGGGCAATCCCCAATGTGAATGGGATCCCCCGTTAGGGCTAGAACATTGCGCAGGCCAAGGGCTGAAGCTCCTAGCAAATCCCCCTGGAGAGCCAAGCGGTTGCGATCCCGGCAGGCCAGTTGCAGGATGGGCTCAATGCCCGCCTGGTGCAGCAGCAGCGAGGCGGCCAAGGGGCTCATGCGAGCAACAGCTCGGTTGGAGTCAGTAATGTTGATGGCGTGCACCCGCTGCTTGAGCTGCTGGGCCAAAGCCAGCATGGCAGTGGTGTCGGATCCCTTAGGGGGGGTAATCTCAGCGGTGAGCAGAAACTCTCCCCGCTGAATGGCTTGAGCAAAGCGTGAGGGTGGTGAGCAAGTCAAGGCCACAGTTTTGAGAAGATTGAAAAGTAGCACGTTGGCCTATTATCGACCGTTTGGGAGGGTTTTTCCAACCAGGGCAGTGCTTCCCTTTGCTCAGGGACCTTGGGATCCCCCTTCAACTGCAGCTAGGCTTCTCCGCAGCAAGCTTTGGCACCACCTACCCCTGGGGTGGCGTCACCGACTCCGGGTAGATGACCAACATCCCCTCGTAAAGGATTTGGCCAGACTGCAGCTCCAAGCGATCAATGCGCACCGCTGGATCCAACTGGATGGGAAAATCTGCCAGGCCAGGGATAGGGATCTCCTGGCCTTCACTTACCCAGACAGGGTTAACCAGTCGCAACTGGTTAGGGCCCTGGGCTTGCAGCCCAGTTAGCACTGTAACTGGCACCGCTGCCCCCTCAGGAGTCATTAGTTGGGCTTGGATGCGCAGCCGCCCTGGCTCTAGGGCAACCTGGGGTTGGCGGATGAAAAAGGGAACCGTTTGCTTTCCAAAGGGCAGTTGCACCTGGGCTTGGGCCAGTTGCGACTGGATGAGGGGAGCCTGAAGGGTGCGATTCAAGTCTGCCTCCGTGAGGCGCAGGCTTACCTGCACGGGCACAGGGGCCAACAGCCGCAGGGGGCTACGCCCCTGGATGGCTTCTCCCACATTGAGGCGAATGTCCTGGCCCCGCAGCCGCAGATGGCTGATCTGGAAGCCTTGGTAGATGAGGTTGTCTCCTGAGACCTGGGCCTGAGGGATCTGGCCGTTAAGAATCTGGGCGTCAGAACCCGCAATCTGCACCTGCAAGTTTTCCACCTGCTGCACCTCGGAGCGAATCCAGGCGGCCACCAGAGGGTTGAGCAGGGATCCGGCAATTTGGGCAAAGGCAGGCCAGGGCAAAACCATAGCGGGCAGGCCAAGCAGCAGAGCAAGCCCCAGCCTCCCTAGGAAGAGGCGGCGGGGGCGGCAGGGGGGGGAAACCAAAGGAGCGGATGGCTCCAGGGGGAGGGAGCTAGATGGGGACAGCACGAGGCACCTCAGAGGAAAAACTGGTAAAGACAGCTAGGCGGCTTTCTCCGGCCAAACTAGGACTAGGTTACGACAGGGCTGCGGCAGTGCCCAAGGACTTCTCCCGCACAGTTGGTTGAGGAGCTAGCCGTCTATCAACTGCCACCAAAGATAGACCAACCGTAGGTAGTGAAGCCGCAACCAAGGGAAAGGAAAAACACGCGGCGGCTGACGAAAAAGGCCGCTGATCTGGGGTCGATGACCGGCAATATCCTGAGCCAAAATTTTGCCTGCCCACACCCCTGTGGCCACGCCGCTGCCGTGGTAGGCCAGGCCGTACCAGAGGCTAGGGTCTGTCGGCGAAGGGCCAATGTGGGGATGTAGCTCGCGGGAAAGGCAAACCAAACCATTCCAGGCGTACTCAATCTCCACCCCCTCCCAGGCAGGAAAGAGGCGGTAGAGCTGCCGCGCCATCCAAGCCCGCAGACCCTGGCGTTTCGCTGGGCTATCGCAGGTGGCATCCCGTCCCCCAAACAGCAGCCGCCCATCGGGCAAGAGGCGGTAGTAAAACAGAAGCCGCCGTGTGTCGTAGATAGGGGTCGGATCCCACCAACCCTGGGCTTTTTGCTCCTCCGCTGTCAGGGGGCGGGTCACCACAATATTGGAAAGTACCGGCAGGAGGGATCCCGCCAGCTGGGGATAGAGTTGGGCTGGGGTGTAGCCGTTGGTTGCAATTACCAGATGGCGCGCCCGCACTGTCCCCCCTGGCGTATGGCAAAGGTGGCGGGATCCTACTTTTTCCCAGGCAATAACCGGGCTAGCGCTGTATAGCTGGGCTCCCCACCTGCGGGCAGCCTGGGCCAGCCCCTGGGTAAGCTTGAGGGGGTTGAGGCCAAACCCAATGCCGATGTGGAGAGCGCCGTAATTCTCCCGGCTATCGAAGCCCCGCTCCCGCAGCTCTTTGGGGCTAAGGAGCTGAACCGGGTAGCCGGCCACCTGAGTGTAGATCTCGTATTCCGCCTCCAACTCCCGCCAAGCGCTGGGGCGATGGGCCACCGCGTACCAACCCTGGCCTTGGGCATCCAGGGAAAAGCCCTCGGTAGCAGCCAGCTCTTGAACGGTTTCCACCGCTTGCCACTGATCCCGGTAGTAGCGCTCTGTCTCGGCTAGCCCTACCCGCCGTACCATCTGGGCATGGGTAAGGCAGCTCGCCCCCACGCCGCAGAAACCGCCGTTGCGTCCCGAGGCCCCCCAGCCCAGGGATCCTGCCTCCAGCAGGCAGGCGGAAATACCGTAGTCGCGAACTAGGTGCAGCGCTGTCGAAAGTCCTGTGAATCCGCCCCCGATGATGGCTACCTCGACCTCCACCTGCCCTTGCAGGGGGGCGGGGTGTCGCCAACTGGAATCTGCTATCGTGCTGTCCCAGTAGCTACCGACTGGATAGGAAGGATCGTAAGTTCTAGCGGGATAGGGGTTTGTTTTGGGGCAAAAAGTCCAAGAAAGCATAGAAGCAGTGATGTTAAGAACTCGTTGCGCAAAAGCAAGAAAATCCACTTTTGCAGCAGCAGCCTCTTTGCCAGCCAGCAGGAGGAGGAGCAGGGAGCGCTGCCTCCTGCCCGTACTGGCCAGGACCCTGCCGCAGGTACTGGCGATGAAAAACAGCAAGCCACTCCTGGCCCGCACCCCTTTAACAGGGGCGCATAGCTAGCTCTCCCCCTCGCCTGAGGTAGGGTAGGGGCAGGGGTGATCCCCCGCCAGCAAAGACAGATTGGACAAGCCCTCTTTGCACCCCCCTGGGACTCTCTGCTGCTAGAGGGGTGCGGTTTTCGCCTAAGGCTGGCAGCCCAGCCCTAACCAGGGCTGCAGTCGCGACTGTTACCGCTAAGTATCTTGGTGAGTAGGTAGAGCTTGTCCATCCTTCTTCCCAGAGTCAAACTGCTTTCCCCCAACGGGAAGCCAGGCTGCCCAAGCCAGCGCCCCTGGCTGTGGTCACTGACCCAGTAGCTTTACCAGCAAGACGCCCAACAAGTACAGGAAAGTGATGGCGCCGGCTAGAAGGCTCTGGGTAAGGGGATCGGTGGAGGGGGTAAGAATGGCTCCTGCCACCACTGCAGCCACGACGACGTAGCGCCAGCCCTTGAGCATTTGCTCGGCAGTTACCAGCCCCAAAGCCCCCAGCAGTCCCTGCAGAATCGGTACCTGAAAGGCCAAGCCAGTGCTGAACAAGAGCAGCAGCACAAACTCAAAGTAGCGCTCGATGGACCAGGCTTGCTCCACCACCCCCTCCCCATAGTGAATAAAGAAGCTAAGCGCTGCCGGAAGGAGAAGGTAGTAGGCAAAAGCCAGGCCCGCCACAAACAAGAGGCTAGACCCTAGCACCACCGGCCCCAGCAGCTTGATCTCTTTGACGCTTAGCCCTGGCAACACAAAGCGGACAATTTGGTAGAGCAAAAAGGGCGTGGCCAAGAGCAAACCGGCATACGCCGCTACCTTGAGGGAGACGAAGAAGTACTCGCCCGGCGCCAGCTGCAAAAAGGTTACTCCCTGGGCAGGCACCTCCAGGAAGGTGATAAGGCGGTTCACCCCCAGAAAACAGGCAACGATGCACAGGGCCACGGCAATGAGACTGGCCAAGAGGCGGCGGCGCAGCTCCTCCAGGTGCTCCAGCAAGGTCATCTCGACCTCGTAGGGAAACTCTGGATCGGGCACCCGTGTAGGCGCCTGCGTTGCCGCAGCTTGCTGCGAGGATTCAGTCTCAGAGGCAAGGGGCATCGGCCGGCTGGTAACACAACCTTTTCCGCTATCTTAGCCTTGCCCCAGCCTCCAGGGAAAGCGCCCACTCAGCAAGGTTTGGCGCACTGCTGCCCCAAGAAACCCTTGTTTCAACGGCAAGCAAGGGGAGCTAACTTCCCCTCCCAGGTAAGATGATTACGCAGTGCTGACTACCGGCTTCACGGCAAGACGGCATCTATTCCAAAGTGGGAACAGAGGTATGGGACAACGGCAACGCTGGCGCGGCATTCTAATTGGGCTGGGCCTGCTGGCAGCCATGACGGTGGGGGTGATCGCCTGGCTGCTTACCCAAAGTCCGCTAGCCCTGTTGCTGCTTCGCCAGGAGCTGCCGCCAATTGTGGGCCTGGCCCCCCGCTCTACCCAGGCGCTCCTGCTGCTGGCTGTTCCCCTGGAGGAGCTGCAGACCTTTTGGCAAGCAGCAACTCCCGCCCCCCAACGACGCGCTACCCGCCAGCAGTGGCGCAAGTTTTTCTCCAGCGAGGGTCCAGGATGGCTGGGATCCCTCTTGGCGGGAGGATCGCTGGATTTTGAGCGCGAGGTGCAACCCTGGCTGGGAAAGAGTACACTCTTGGCCAGTTTGACGGAGGGGGGCACCTTGGTTGCCCTGGAAATCCGCAACCCGGCGCTGGCGCAATTTGAGCTCAACCTGTTGTGGGAGCGGCAGAGTTTGGCTGGGCTGCCGGTCCAGGTGGACACCTACAAGGGCATCCAGGTGGTCTCTAGTCCGCTGCCAGGGTTGCCGGGGTTTGCAGCAGCCCTCTTCGGGGAGCGCTATGTGCTGCTGGCGGAACAGGCTGCTGCCATTCGCACCGCCATCGATGCCTGGCAGGTGCCGCAGTTGTCGCTGCTAGCAGAGCCGCGGTTTCGGCAGGTCATTCAGCTGCTGCAGCCAGCGCCGGTGGGTTGGGCCTTCTGGCAAAATCCGCAACCGGCCTCCGCCGAAGGTTTGACCTTGCAGGCGGTGGGGCTGGGGCTAGGAGTGAGCTTTCAGGGCTTGCTGGCGGAAGCGGCTGCTCTTTGGCATACGCCTGCCGACTTTGCCCTGCCTAGGGAGGAAGCTTTTCGTCCCCAGGTTATTGGCCACCTGCCCGACGAGACGCTAGCGCTGGTGTCCGGCGGGAACTGGGGCACCTTTTGGCAGAGTTTGGGGCAGATGCAACCCTTGAGCCTCCTGGGGCTGCAGCTGGATCCCGACCAATGGCTGCAGCGGTTGCCGTTGCCGGTGGAGCTGGCCTGGCAGCACTTGCTGCCGGAAAGGGGAGAGTTCGCTTTTGCCTTTCTGCCCACCGATGAGGGGCCGGCTTGGCTGTGGGTTGGCGAGATGCCGGATGCGCCAACCCTAGATCAGCGGGCCATCGCCCAAGGCTGGCAGGTGGTTTCTCTTTCAACAAAACACGGTCCTGTTACTGCCTGGAGCAAGCCGGCAGCCGAGGCTGTTCCCCAAGCCCTGCTCGCGTCCCTCTCGGCCCAGGTGTATCACGCCGACCGGGCAGGCTATTCTTATCTGGCTTCGTCGCTGGCGGCCTTGGAAGCGGCCCTGGCGGATCCCCCCTTAAGTGCTGCTCGCACCTGGCGCCGCCTGGTGGCTCCCCTCCCTCACCGCAACCTGGGCTATGGGTATGGGTCCCTGGACTTACTGGAAACTTGGCTGCCACAGCTCTCGGGATCCCGCTGGTCATCCACCCGCCTTGCCTTTGCCACCACGGCGCTGAGGCTGTCTGAGGCTCCCTACCCGGATCGGGGACGCTGGCTTCTCCAAAGGGGCAAGCTGTTTTGGCAGTGGTACTAGACGATCCAGGGATCCCGGCAGCCGGGGTAAATGTACTTGGCCAAATAGACTTGGTTGCCCGTCTCGTTCCATTCCACAAGATCAAAAATCTGGGTAAGCAGGAGCATCCCCCGCCCCGATTCCTCTGTTTCCAAAAGGCCGCAGCGGCAGCGCTGCAACTCCTGCTGGGGACGGAAGCCGGATCCCTGATCCCGCACTAGCCACTGGTACAAGCACTCAGAGCTGGCGTACTCGACAATCACCCTCTTATTGGGATCTAGGCGATTGCCATGGCGAACAGCGTTGATGATTGCCTCTTGCAAGCCCAGACGCACCTCTGCTCTCCAGGGGGCGGGAACTTTTGCAGTTAACACCTCCAGAACTGGCTGAGTATAGAGGGTGGAGGGAAAGCTGAGGACGCTCCAGGAGCAGTTGGCGGGCTTGAGAGAGAGGGCAATCACAGGGGCAGGTGGGGGCACAACGCTCTTTTTCCATTCTAGCCAATCCCCCTTGGCCTCCGCCCGGTCGGGCCAGATCCCGGCAGGGAGCCTTTTTGGCGTACCATCTTGAGTGGTGAAGCTCTTCGCGGTTACCCTGATTGGCTATGGTGATCAAAGTTGGGACGAAGGTTAGGGTGCGCTCTATCCAGGATCGCGGACAAGAAGAGGTGAGCGCGCTGGTGGGCAAGGAGGCCGTGGTCCTGGCGCGGCGGGTAGTTGATGGCAGCGGCATCGGCTATATTCTGGAGTTTCCCGATCGCTCGCGGCACTGGTTTTTCGAGAGCGAGCTGGAAGCGGTCGATTCCGACCACGCTAACGAGGAGCCGAGGTGAGCAGTCTGGATAGAAACAGGGGCAGTTGCAGTCTTGGATCCCTTCTGCATCTGGGGCTATTTCCGCTCCTACTTAAGGCCGCTGTTGTCCCGTTGCCGTTGTCTGGAGAGGTGGTCGTGGCTTCTCCTCCCCATTTGAATCGTCGTTTGCTGGCCCGCCAGATGGCCGCCCAGGTGGATGGCCTGACAGTCAAAATGGCTGCCGCTGCCCTGGAGGCGATGCTAGACAGCATTAGCCAGTGTCTAGCGGAAGGAGGATCTGTGCGGCTAGCGCGCTTTGGCACCTTCTTGCTGCGGCACCGTCCGGCCCGGCGAACCTATCATCCCCGCACCAAAGCTCCCATCCACATCCCGGCTGCCCAAGTGCCCCACTTTGTCCCCAGCCCAGAGCTGGGACGACCCAGGAGGGAACGCCAAGGAGACCCAGAAGCGCCGGCATCCGTCTAAAATGACCGTTTTGCTCTGGTTTCGCACCGATTTGCGCCTGCTGGATCACCAGCCGCTCACACGGGCATGCCAACAGGGCTCCTTCCTCATTCCCCTCTACTGCCTGGATCCCCGCCACTTTGGCCGGACGGCCTTTGGCTTTCCTAAGACCGGTCCTTTCCGCGCCCAGTTCCTGCTGGAAAGCCTGGCGGATCTGCGGCAGCAGCTCCGAGCCCGCGGCTCCGACCTCGTCATCCGCCAGGGCCAGCCGGAGCAGGTGATCCCAGCCCTAGTGCGGGAGTGGGGGGTGAAGGCCGTCTATGCCCATGCAGAGGTGGGCACGGAGGAGGAGGCGGTAGCCACTGCCCTGCAGCAAGCGCTTCAGAACTTGGGGATCCCCCTGCAGCTGGACTGGGGCCACACCCTCTACCACCCTGAAGATCTCCCCTTTGCTCTGGCAGAGCTGCCGGAGGTGTTCACCCGCTTCCGCCAGCAGGTGGAAGCCAAGGCCACCGTCCGCGATCCCTTGCCCATTCCTTCTCTCCCGCCGTTGCCACCGGGGCTGGATCCCGGCCCTCTGCCCACCTTGGCCGAGCTGGGGCTGAGCCTGCCTCCGCCGGATCCCCGCGCCCGCTTTGTCTATACCGGTGGCAGCACCGCCGCCCAGGCGCGCCTGCAGACCTATATCTGGGAGCTGGACCGGTTGCGCGTCTACAAAGAAACCCGCAATGGCATGCTGGATCCCAACGACAGCTCGCGCCTTTCTGCCTGGTTGGCGCTAGGCTGCCTCTCCCCCCGCACCGTGTATGCCGAAGTCAAGCGCTACGAGCAGGAGCGGGTGCGCAACGAATCCACCTACTGGTTGGTGTTCGAGCTGCTGTGGCGGGATTACTTTCGCTTCATCTTGGCCAAGCACGGGGCCAAGCTGTTTCGCCCCTCCGGGATCCAGGGGATCCCCATCCCCTGGCAGCAGGACTGGGACCGCTTTCAGGCCTGGTGTCGCGGTGAGACCGGCTACCCCCTGGTGGATGCCAACATGCGGGAGTTGGCGGCCACCGGCTTTATGTCCAACCGCGGGCGGCAGAATGTGGCCAGCTTTCTAACCAAAAACCTGGGGATTGACTGGCGCCTGGGGGCGGAATGGTTTGAGTCGCTGCTCATCGACTACGACGTGGCCAGCAACTATGGCAACTGGAACTACACCGCCGGTGTGGGCAACGACGCCCGCGGCTTTCGCTACTTCCACATTCCCAAGCAGTCCCGCGACTACGATCCCCAAGGCCACTACTTACGCCACTGGCTGCCGGAACTGGCCGGGATCCCGGGGGACAAGATCCACGAGCCCTATCGCCTCAGCGCCGCTGAGCAAAAGCAGTTTGGCGTGCGGCTAGGGGTAGACTATCCCCGCCCTCTGGTGGATCTGGAAAAGTCCCTGCAGGCCAATCGGCGGGCTTACGAAGCGGCCTTGGCCCGCCACCGGCGCCGCTAGGGGGATCCCCTGGAAACGGGAGTAGCGGGCGGGGGGAGGAGGCGGCTAAGACGGCGCAAGCCGGGTAAACCGCTATCTGCCACTACCACGCTGCCATCCGGCAAAATGAGCAGATGGCCGGGCTGCTGGAAGCGGGCCGAGGAGGCGGGGCCATCCTGCCAGCCTGGCTCCTCCCCTCCGGCCAAGGTGGAGACTTGTCCATTGGGCTGCAGCCGCCGAATGCGCTGGTTATCTCGGTCGGCCAGCCAGAGGCCCCCCGACCCATCGAAGGCCAGCCCTGCAAGGGTTTGAAAACGGGCTTCCGCCAAGGGGCCATCGCGGTAGCCCGCTTCTGGGCTGGAGAGGGTGGTCAGTTCTCCGTCGGCAGAGAGCCGGCGCAGGCGATGCCGGTCAGCGATCCAGAGATTCCCTTCCCTGTCCACCGCTAGGGCCGTGGGCTGCAGGAGCTGGGCCTGCTCTGCCGGGCCATCGGCAGATCCCGGCTGCCCGGTGCCAGCCACTGTGGTCACCTCGCCGGCGGGGGTGATGCGGCGGATGCGGCGGTCGGCACGGTCGGCCACGTAAAGGCTGCCCTCTAGACCCAAGGCCAGGCCAAAGGGCTCGCGAAACTGCGCCTGGTCGCGCTTCCCATCGCGGTAGCCGGCTACACAAGTGCCGGCAAAGGTGGTTACCTGCCGCTGAGGGCTGATGTGGCGTAGGCAGTGGTTGCCGCTGTCGGCCACCCACACTCCCCCTTTGGGATCCCAGAGCAGCCCCTGGGGAGAATCGAACTGGGCCCGATCGGCTGCTCCATCCCGATAGCCGGCCTTGCCACTGCCGGCCCAAACCTCCAGTTCCCCTTCGGGAGAAAGGCGAAAAATCCGGTGCTGGGCCGGGTCAGCCAAGTAAAAGAACCCTTCTGGATCAACAGCAATGCCGCCAACCTGTTTGAGAGGGATCTCGGACTCGCCGCCGCCATCAGAGACGCTGTTCCTAGGAAGGACTGCCGAGGCGGTGCGGCCATTCAGCAAGGTCTCCACCCGCCAGGCTGAGGCTGCCGCCGCCGTAGGGGTGGGTGAGGGGGTAGGGGCCGGCCACTCGTAAACCAAGGTTCCCAACCCTTGCCCCGCCGCATCGGCAACGGCCACCCAAACGGTTCCGGAAAGGGAGGCCGGCGGCATCACCGTCAGGCGGTCGCTGCTGCGGGAGCGGATCTCCCCTTTCAAGCTGCGCTCGGGATTGGCGGCTGAAGCAAACAAAACCGTTTCCACCCGCTCCAGGTTTTCTCCTAACAGCAGCAGGGGCTGGCCGGGCGCCGGCACCCCCGACCCCGTATGCAGCAGCGGCACCTCTACCTCGGCGAGGACCAGCATGGCCAGGCGGCGATTGGTCCCGCCAGAAGCTCCAGAGCGGTCAGAAAGGGTCAGGGATCCCTTCCCTTGGGCCAGGGTGGTGGATCCCCGGTAGGCGACGGCACTGAGCTCCGCTTCGCCGGCGGGCGGGTTGGTAAAGGTGAAGGTGGCCGGCTGCCCTGGGCGCAGGGGCGCGGTGGCGGTTTGGCGATAGCTGCCCAGGGTAATGCTCAAGTCGATCCCTTCCACCCCTGGCCAGCTGGCGGTGCGGGCCAGCCAGCGCTCCACCTCGGAGACCGGCAGCTGGGCCACCAGATCGGATCCCTGTTCCTGGAGCAGCAAAACGATGCGGTTGCTGGGCACCGCCAAACCCGCTTGGCGGGCCTGTTCGAGTGTGAGGGCAAAGGCGGAGGGGGCGAGGGGAGTTGGAGTGGAGACCGGCTGCAGGGCAGAAGGGGGAACGGCGCTGGGAGACAAATTAGAGGAAACAAGCTTGCCGCAGGCCGAGAGGGCCAGCACCAAGACACTGAGCGCTGGCAAGGATACTGGTGGAGGGGAAACCCGTCGTGGCATGATGCAGCTCACCCTCTCCCCCAGGCGGGGAAACGGCAGGAACCCAAACCCTCACGTTTCCTGCAGCCAGCCGTGCCCCAGCGGCTGGTCGACAAAGGGAAGTCCCTTGGCCACCCTCTCCGGCCTTGAACCCTAACCCTCTTCATCTCCAACCGGACTCACCTATGGGTGAGTCCCCCTCCTCACTCTACCTATTCGCACAGCCAGAGGTCAATCCAACTCGGCCCTGTGGCTAACCTTCTGGAATTGGCCACCCTCGTGGATAAATCAAATAGACAGTACCGCCGGAGTGTGCCAACCACAAAGACTCTAGCTGGTCGCGGCGGTAGGTGCGGCGAACCTCTTCGTGGGTCGGGGCCGCCGGGTCGTGGAGGATGGGATCCCCTTGGTTATCGAACCCCACCAGGACTGCCAGATGGCCGTTGCTGCGGGGGATCGGCGCCCCCTCCAGCTCGCCCTCACCCCAGGCGTAGCTAAGGATTACCGGCACCCCCGCCGCAATCCAGGCTTCTGCTTGGGCCAGGCTCTGCAGCCGCGCCACCAGGCCGGCCAAACCTCGCTCAGCGGCATGGGCCACATTGAAGGCCCAGTTGCCGTGGCCCTGGTAAACCCGGTCCTACACCCCAGCCAC
>NZ_JANSIU010000009.1:0-64765 GCF_047462275.1 Synechococcus sp. H70.2 | reverse complement strand
CATAAGACCTAACTTCCCTGCGGAAGTGCGAAGATTGACAACCCAACCTTAAACCATCCATTAAGTTCTGTCAACTCCCCTAAGAAAGGCCATGTCGCTTACCCGCTGGATTCTAGGGATTCACACCACCACGCCTGTTTTGGGCCTCGCCCTGTTGCCGCTAGAAGGAGAGCAGGAGGAAGGCCGCAGCCAAAGCTGGTGGCTTGATCACCAGATGGCGGCGCGGCTGCACCCTCACTTGAGAGACTTTTTAGCTGGCCAGGACTGGTCACAAGTGGCTGGGATCGCCGTTGCCGTGGGGCCGGGGAGTTTTACCGGCAGTCGTTTGGGGGTAAGCGTGGCGCGGCTAGTGGGGCAGCAGCTAGGCATTCCAGTGTTTGGCTACTCGTCCTTAGCGGTTGTTGCCCGCCGGGTGTGGCAGGAGCAGGGATCCCCCCCTCAGCCCTTGACGGTGGCGGTCCACATGGACGCCAAGCGGGGGGAGCGGTATGGCGGGGTGTACCGGGTGGGTCCGGAACAGCTAGGGGCCGAAGTCTCGGATCAGCTCTGGGGGGAAACGGCTTGGCAGGCCCTTCTCCGTCAGTGGCCGCAAGCGCTGGCGGTGGATGCCGCCGATTGGGTGGATCCAGCGCCTGTGCTGGCATTGGCAGAGCTGGCCCGTGCCGACTTCCTAGCGGGCCTGCGCCCCTCGTGGCAGGCAGTGTTGCCTAGGTATGGACGGCAAGCGCCCATTGATCTTAGAGGACTGAATCGGAGTACCCCCTAGGCGCGGTAAGATTAGGAAGTCTAGGCAACGGATCCTGTGCTGACATGATCTCAAGCAATGATTTGCGCCCCGGCGTCTCTGTGGAAGTTGATGGCGCTCCCTACAAAGTCATTGAGTTTCTGCACGTCAAGCCTGGCAAAGGGGCGGCTTTTGTGCGCACCAAGCTCAAAAACATGCAGACCGGCAACGTTGTCGAGAAAACCTTCCGCGCTGGCGAAATGCTGCCTGCTGCCACCATTGAAAAGGTGAACATGCAGTACCTCTATGCGGAAGGAGACAACCTCGTGTTCATGGACATGGAGACCTATGAGCAAGCTGTGATCAGTACCGCTCAGGTGGGCTCTGCTGTGAAATACCTGAAGGAAAATATGGAAGTGTCTGTTTTGCGCTGGAAGGGGCAGGTGATCGATGTCGAACTGCCCAATAGTGTGGTTTTGGAAGTGGTGGAAACTGACCCGGGGGTTAGGGGAGATACGGCTACAGGAGGAACCAAACCTGCCAAGCTAGAAACCGGTGCCGAGATCCAGGTGCCCCTGTTTATTAAAGTGGGAGAGCGGGTTCGAGTCGATACTCGCACGGACACTTATCTGGGCCGCGAGTGAGGACTCTTGCCCGCTGCTAGGTTGCTATTGTGGACAGGTGACTTCCCTTGGATGTCATTAATTGGCAGGAAATTCGCCTTCTGCTGGCCGCTCTGCAAGAGAGCGATGTTACCGAACTAACTCTCGAGTGCAAAGATTTCCGCCTGACTCTGCGCAAGGGGATCCCTGCTGCTCAGGTTGCCGCAATCGCTCCCTCCACTCCTTCTGCTCCGCTAGAGCCTCCTACTGCAGGGACTGCCCCAAAATCTCCCCCCAGCCACTGGGTGGAGGTGGTAGCACCCATGGTGGGTACCTTCTACAGCGCTCCTGCTCCTGGAGAAGCGGATTTTGTCCAAGTGGGGCAACGAGTGAACAAAGGCCAAACCTTGTGCATTATCGAGGCGATGAAGGTAATGAACGAAATAGAAGCAGAAACGGCAGGCGTGGTCAAGGAGATTTTGGTGAGCAACGGCCAGCCGGTGGAGTTTGGCCAAGTGCTAATGCGGCTGGATCCCACGGCCTAACAGCAGGAGCAGAGATGAAGCTTTGCGTGTTGAGGAAGCAGCGGCTCCAGAGCTCTCTTGCCGACCTTTGCCAGGGAGGAAGCAATTCTGCCAATGCCCCAGGTTGAGGGGGTAAAGGTTCTGCCCCCCCGGCACATTGTTGGGCAGGAGCTGGCGGCGCGGCTGCTGGTGGCCGCTCTGGAAAAGGGGCGGGTGACCTCCAGCTACTGTTTCTTGGGGCCAGAGGGGGTGGGGCGAGGGCTGATGGCCCGCTGGTTTGCCCAGGCCCTCTTCTGCGAGGCCAGCTCGGGGATCCCCTGCGGCCAGTGCTCCAACTGCCGTTGGCTGGTAGCGGGCACCCATCCCGACCTCCACTGGGTTAGCCCCACCTATCTCCACCAGGGCCGCCTAATAGCAGCAGAGGCCCCCGAGGCGCAAACTCTGCAGCGGCGCTCCCCGCCGCAAATTCGCCTGGAACAGGTGCAGGGGGTGGCCCGCTTCTGTGCCCGCAGACCGATTTGCGCCCGCCGCTCCCTGGTGGTGCTGGAGGGGGCGGAAACCCTGGCAGAGAGTGCGGCCAATGCTCTGCTAAAAACCCTGGAGGAGCCCGGCTCAGCCCACCTTGTTCTCATTGCTTCCCAGGCGGCCTCCCTGCTGCCGACGCTGTTGTCCCGCTGCCAGATGGTGCCCTTTCGTCGCCTCGGCCCAGCAGAGATGGAGCGGGTGTTGGTTAGTTTGAACTGCCCAGAGTTGCCCGGGATCCCTCGCTCTGAGCTGATTGCCCTGGCCCAAGGCAGCCTCGGGCGGGCGCTGGAGGCCCACCAGCACCTGCAAAGGATCCCGCCGTCGCTATTGCAAGAGCTTAGACGCTGGCCCCCCTCGCTGCGGCAGGCCCTGGAACTGGCCAGGGCGGTGGCCGCTCTTGATTTGCCGGCGCAACTGTGGCTGATTGACTATCTGCAGCAGCATTTCTGGGCGCAGGGATCCCGCCAGGCCATCCGGCAATTGGAGCAGATTCGTTACCAGCTTTTGCACTTTGTACAGCCGCGCCTTGCTTGGGAGGTCAACCTGGCTGGATTCGACAGCAGTTGAACCCAAGCCCTGTGGCAAAGTGAGAAAGAGCGTTCAAGACCTGCCCATGCCTACCTGGCTTTTGGCTTTCCTCGCCGCCCTTGGAGGCTATCTGCTGGGATCCATCCCCACCGGCTACTGGGTGGGACGTTGGTGGGGCGGGATCGACATTCGTCAGCAGGGATCCGGCTCGACAGGGGCAACCAACGTGTTGCGGACGCTGGGCAAGGGACCGGCGCTGTTGGTGTTGCTGGTGGATGCTGCCAAGGGGGCCGCAGCAGTGGCGCTGGGATCGGCTTTGGGATCCCCGTGGTGGGTGGTCGTGGCGGCCTTTGGGGCAGTGGTTGGCCACAGCCGCTCCTGCTGGCTGGGCTTTAGGGGAGGCAAGTCGGTGGCCACCAGCCTGGGAATCTTGCTGGCCATGGCTTGGCCGGTGGCCCTGGCTACCTTTGGCATCTGGCTGCTGGGGATCGCCCTTACCCGCATCGTCTCCTTCAGCTCGCTGCTGGCGGCGGTGGCGGCGCCGCTGCTGATGTGGGCTCTGGGTCAGCCTCTGCCCTATGGGTTGTTTGCCCTGGTAGGGGGGGCTTATGTCATTGCTGCCCATCGGCGCAACATCGAGCGCCTGCTGGCCGGCTCAGAGCCCCGCCTTGGCCAAAAATTGGTCCAATCCCCCTAATTCCCCCTGTCCCAGAGGACAATGGAACCAACGACCGTGGTTTTTGTCTACGGATCCCTGCTGCGGGGTGGCCAGTACCACCGTCTGCTGCAAGGAGCGGAGTTTTTGGGGACAGACAGCCTCAACCACATCGATCTCTACGATCTCGGCCCCTACCCCATGGCCGTTCCTGGCCGCAACCGGCTCTACGGCGAGCGCTACCGCATTCCCCTGAGCCTGTTGCCCCGCCTGGACGAGCTGGAAGATCACCCGCGGCTGTACAGACGGCAGTGGGTGCAACTGGACAGTGGCACTTCGGCCTGGGTGTATCTGGGCCGGCCCGAGCAGGTGCAGGGGTGCCCCCTTATCCCCAGTGGCCGCTGGCTGCCCCGACCTTCCTAGAGGTCAAAGTGGAGCTTGATGCCCTCAACATACTGGGGCAGTAACTCGGCTGGGGGCAGATCCCATTCTGAGGAAGCTAACTCTCTGGCAGAGGGGGCAGTGGCTTCTCCAGGGCTGGCAAGGCGCTCCAGGTAGTAAATGCGATCTCCGCGCCGCCAAATGTCCGGCTTGGGCAGGTAAAATAACCGCTCCAGTCGGGAGGAGCGAGCTCCCTTTTGCCACCAGCCCCCTCCTCGCTGCGGGCGCACCAGCACCAAAGGCAGGCAAAGATCGGCTTTGATCCGATAGGCAAACTGATCCCGCAGCCGCTCCAGCGTGGGATCCTCCAGCCCCAGCTGGGCCGAAAAGGGGTTGAGGGGTGCTGGACGGGCTGCTGCAGTCGAGTCCTGAGCGGAGGTCCCTGCCGACCGAGAGGACTTGAGGCCCAGGTCTGCCAAGGTGGGCAGGGTAATCGAGCGCAGCTCCACTCGCTTGGCCTCCAGGTAGCCGGCCCAGCGCTGCAGTTGGGAAAAGGGGATCGGCAGGGTGCGGATCCCTTCGGAAATGGGCATCTCCGGCAGCAGCACCGTCCAGATGGCAGCAGAAACCGAGAGCTTCACCATCAGCTCGGCAATGGCCCAGTTCATCTGGGGATCCAGCGTCAGGATCAGCAGCGTCTCCGCATGGTCAATATCGGCCTTCAACAGGGCCGACTCGCTGAGCACCACTTCCTGCAGGGATCCCGGCAGCAGCCGGCCAACTTCCTCTTCAGCTCCACCAGCTCCATTACTCCCAGAGGGCTCCCCTAGGGCATAGGCGACCTTGTGGCCGTTGAGCTGGGCTAGGCAAGCAGGCTCGCGCAGACGGGATCCCGACGGCAGCGGCAGCACCTCCACCGCCTGATTGAGGGAGCGCAGCAACTCTGCCAACGGCTCAACCAGGGGGTGATCCCCAATGATCACCGTGGAACTGCCCTGGTCCAGACCCAACCAGCGAGCCACCCAAGCGGCGGTCAACCCCTGCACCGTCACCGTAACCGAGATGGTCAAAAACACCAGCGCTTTGAGGGCATCTCCCCCAGTAATGCCTCGCTCCGTCAACAAAATGGCAAACAAAGAAGCCACCGAGGCCGCCACAATACCGCGAGGAGCCAGCCAGGCCACAAACAACTTTTGCCGCCAGTTGAGGTCACTGCCCCAGGTACACAGCCACACACTCAAGGGGCGAACCACCAGCATCAGGCAGAGCACCGTGGCCAGCGCTCCCCAGCCCAAAGCCAACACTGCTTTGAGAGAAAGGGTAGAGGTCAGCAAGATAAACAGCACCGAGATGGCTATCACCACCAACTGGCCATGGAATTGGCGCACGCTCCGCTCGGCAATGGCCGCCTTCTGCCGCACCACCAGCCCCGCCATCACCACCGCCATTAGCCCTGCCTCAGAGCGCAGCGACTGGGCCAGGGCAAACACCCCCAGCGCCCCTGCCAGCACCACCGAGTTGCGCAACTCCTCCCTCAAAAACTGCCGCGACCAGAGCAGAAAGGATCCCATCAGCCAGCCCCCCAGCGCTCCCACTGCCGACCCAATGGCCAAGCGGCTAGACAGCTGCTCCAAGGCCATGAGGAAGCTGGGGTGGCCAGAAAGCACCACCTGCAGCACCACCACCGCCAAGATGGCTCCGACTGGATCGATGAGCACCCCCTCCCCTTCCAAGAGGGTGCTGACGGCGGGATCGACCCGTACCCGCTTGAGGATGGGGTTAATGACAGTTGGCCCCGTCACCACCACCAGGGATCCAAACAAAAAGGCCAGGGGCCAGGGGAACTCTCCCAAATAGTGGGCTGCCAGTGCCCCTCCTCCCAAGGTCAGCAGGGATCCCAGTAGCACCAAATTGCGCAGACTAGTGGAGACCTGGTTGAGGCGTTGCAGCCGCAGGTTCAGCCCCCCCTCAAATAGGATCAGGGCCACTGCCAGCGACACCAGCGCCTCTAGACCGGATCCCATGATCTGAGGGCGAACCCAGCCCAAGCCGTCTGGCCCCAGCAACACCCCAAACAGCAGCAGGAAAACAATGCTGGGCACCTGGACAAAGTTGGCCAGGACTTGAGCTGCGATCCCGGCCACCAAGGCCAGCGTAAACAGGATCGTCAGCTCAAAGGAGTTTTCCATGCCGAGGCTCAACCTCCCTCAGTGAGAACTCTGCCCCAGCAGCTCTCGTGTTCAGCAAAGTTGCTACTCAAGGTTGCCATCTGCAGGGAATCTGGACTGGGACAGACAAGAGAAGGCATTCTAAGAAGTAGGCCAGCCTTAGCTACAGGTAGATGCTCTTTGAGTCTAGGGTAGCTCAGGCCGAAGTGAACTCCCCTGACTGCCCTCTGGGGCAATAGGATCCTGCTGCCCCTGCCCAGCAGGGTCGGGATCGACTGCTGCCAGCGGCTTAACTCGGCGAATGGGTAAGTTAGCAATAAGAGCTGTTGTGCTCCCCTCCACGGTCAAGTGGAATTGCATCCCCTCTGGGTCTAGCTCCACATAGCGGGAGACTACCCCCAAAATTTCTAGCCGCATCGATTCTAGGGCTGCCGGACTGAGATTGGTGCGGTCGTGGGCCAAGATGAGTTTCAGGCGCTGCTTGGCCTGCTCGCGGCTGCTGCCGGGGGGTCGGGAAAAAAGCTGATCCAAAAAATCGAGGAGCATGGGCTTTATTGAGGGAACATGGCTGGGAAAGCAAAAACTCCAGGCAAAGTTAGCTTCAGAACACCTTTTGGGTTAAAAATCGCTTGGCCTTTTCCCAGAAAGACTCACTCAAGCTGGCCAACTTGGGGAACTCCACCCTCTCCCCTTCCAGCCGTCGGGCAATGCGCTGGATGGCCTGGGCAGCCAGAGAAGGATTAGCAGCCAAAACCATGGGTTCCCCCTTGTTGGTGGAGACAATTACCTCGCGGTCTTCTGGAATCATACCCACCAACGGGATGGCCAGCACCTCCACCACATCCTCCACTGCCATCATCTGGCCTGCGGTTACCATGTCGGGGCGCAGGCGGTTAACAATTAGCTGGATTGAGGAGATCCCTGCCGCTTCCAATAAGCCCACCACCCGGTCTGCATCCCGCACCGCTGCTACTTCGGGCGTAGTTACCAGCAGAGCTTCCGTTGCCCCCGCAATGGCATTGCGAAACCCTTGCTCAATCCCAGCTGGGCAGTCAATCAACACATAGTCATGGCTACTGGCCAGCTTCTCCATCAACTGCCGCATTTGCTCTGGGTTGATTGCTGTTTTGTTGCGGGTTTGGGCCGCCGGCAGCAAGACCAAGTTGGGGGTGCGCTTATCCTTCACCAGCGCCTGTTCCAGTCGACATTCCCCCGCTATGACCTCCAGCGCTGTGTACACCACCCGATTCTCTAGACCCAGCAGCAGATCCAAGTTGCGCAAGCCAAAGTCGGCATCCACCACCACCACCGAGCGATCCAAGTGCGCCAAGGCAGTGCCCAGGTTGGCCGTTAGGGTGGTCTTGCCCACTCCTCCCTTCCCAGAGGTTATGACGATAACTCGGCCCATGCTCTTCTCCGCAGAAACTCCTGAAGGCTGACAATGCAGATGACACCCTCCTGCAAGTAAACCACCTCCGGCGTGTTGGGGGGGGATCCTCCTTCCGGCGGGCGGGCCACCTGGTCGGCAATGCGCAATTGGGTAGGCTCCAACTGCAAAGCAAGGATCACCGCGCTCCTATCCCCCTCAGCGCCGGCATGCACCAGCCCCCGCAGCCGTCCCCAAACCCAAATGTCGCCGCCAGCAATGATCTCGCCGCCGGGGTTGAGATCTCCTAACAGGAAGACAGAACCGCGGTGGCGTACGGACATGCCCGAGCGCACGGTTGAACGCAGGTACAGAGGGGCAGTGTCGGGGGGAAGAGGGGGAGCCGCCTCTAGAGGGGAAAATTGCTCTACAGAGTAGCCTAAGGTCGCTGCAGCGATGGCGGTTGCCCGGGATCCGGTTTGGACGCGCCACAGCTGCAGCCGATACTGCGCTAACAAGACAGCCAGAGCCTGTAGGGTGGGTAGATCCAGCTCGCGCTCCTGGCACCACAGGGTTAGAGGAGCTATCCCCCTCCAGTAGGGTCGGCGGCTGCGCAACTGCCAAACCAGATCGTCCCAAACTTCTTCCCAAGCTAGGGTGGCAGGCAAGTGCAAATGGATCCCATGGGCATCGGAGCGAAAATAGACCCCCCCTTTGGCTGCTCCTATCCCGGCGGGGAAGATTGGCGAGTTCCACGCTAGGGATCCCATCCTGCCTGCCCAGTCCCCCCTTGCCCAAATAAGGAATCAGTCAAAGTAGAAGAGCGTCACCACCTTGTGTTGCTCCTCGGCGTGTCTGCAGGCCTCCAAAAGCGTGACGCTGTCGTGAAAGGCAAAACAGATCAATTGCTGGCACTTGCTAATGATTTCCAAATTGCAGAGGCGACTGGCCTCCGCTAAAGGCAGGTGGTCGTTTTCAGGGTGTTCCACCAGATGCAGCACTTGCTCCAGACTGGCCCGCGACTCCGCCGGCTGTCGCTCTAAGCTTTGGGGCAGGATCACCGTCAAGGACTTGACATCTGCCCGCATTGCTCCCCGAATCACCGCTAGGTTGGTACCAATAGCGCCGGACGTGAGGATGCGGTTGCCGGTAAGGGCCAGAGCGTAGCTGAGGGTCTCGATGAGGTACTGGTGGGTGATGGGCACATGGCGAGTGCCCAAGATGGCTATCCGCTTAGGCCCCACTTGCTGAATGGCGGCCAGCTCTTGCAAAAACGTATCGACGCTGGTGGGGAGATCAATGGACTGGGTCAAGGGGATCCCTCGGTAAACTGGATGAGCTAGGTTATGCTAGCAGCCTACACTGTTGCTGGGGGATCTAGCTAGAGGGTTGGGCCTTCCCTCTTCAAGTAGCTAGACCTACCAGCGCAGCAGCGCTGCCGCTCCCTGGAACTCCTGGAGGAGGCGATCTTCGGCCTCGCCACGGACAAACTCCAGTTTAGCGCCAAAATCGCGGGCTAGCACCCACACGAGATCCCGCAGGGGCACTGGTTGCGGCTCGGGGCAGAGGAGCTGGGCCATCTCTGGGGTTCCTCCCACCGAGCCGTCTGGACAGCGCCAGATGGTGGCCTCTAGCCTCCAGGGCAAGACCAAGATTGCCACCCGACCTAGCTGGAGGGCGTCTAGCACTGCATCTAGGCCCCAAGCGCCGGGCTGCTCTCGAATCCGCTCCAACAAAGCCAGTTCCCCTCGGCGCTCGGCGGCCTCCAGGACGGGCAGCACCCGCTCGAGGATGTCTTGGGGTGTGGGGGCGTGGAGGTTGGCGGGGTGTCCTACCCGGGCGACGATGCGGTTGCGCAGGCCGCGGTTGAGGTAGCCCTCGAAATGGGATACCTGCCAGACTTCGCCCATGAGCACCAGCCGCTCAATGCCCAGCCGGTCCACAGCTTTGTCGAGGGCTTGGGCCAGGCGCTGGTAGAGCTTGTGCATCCAGAGGCTGACCTTGGCCGCCTCCCGCTCCTTAGGCGAGAGCTTGTCGAAGGTGCCGCCGCTGCGGGCCCGACGCTCGGCAACGGCATTTTCGATGCGGTCGGCTAGCTCCTGGAGTTCTCGCCACTCGTCGGCGCCGATGTTGGCAAAGATGTCCGTGTCCTCCCGCAGTTCTCCCAAAAAGAGTTCGTAGAAGTGCCACCTGGCTCCGGACAGATGCAACACCCCGGCCCGCTCATATTCATCGAAGGCGAAAATCAAAGGGGTCAAGTACGGCTCACCCCAGCGGGCTTCCACCCGCCCATGGGCCAGATCCACTACCGGCAGCTCCACCTGCAGGTCGATGCGGCGCACCACCAGCTTGCCCTCTGGGCTGCGGCTGGCAAACAGAGCCAAGGTACGGGCAGAGGGGCGCTCCTGTTCCACCAGGGCAAGAACTTGTTCGTAGAGGGAGGGATCCTGCTTGCTCTCCTGAAGCTCCGACAGCTCCTTGATGGCGTTTTTAATGCGTCCCACCCAGGCACGGCCGGTATTTTCGGGACGGGCAGGGTTGATGTCGGCATATATCGAGAGCACTGGCGTGCCACCGTCGCCAAAGGCAGCTTGCAGATCCTGGATCAGGGTGTTGAGCTCGTTCATGGTTTTCAAGAAAGGGCTTGGTTAGAGCCAGTAAGATATCACAGCAAGTAGGGAGGCTGACAGGGCTCTCAAGGATCCCCCGACTTTAGCTGCTGGGGTACGGGGGTGGAGTTCCGCCCTGTCCTTGCAGAGTCACGGTCGGGAGGCAGACACCCCTGCGAAGATAGGATGGCCTCGGTTGCAACCCTGCGGTGGGCCATCGGTGCTACAAGCTCCCGTTGAAGCGGGAAGCTCGCCCTCTATGCGCTAGCAGGAGGGCAGGGGGTTGACGGCTGGCCTAGGCGTTGTCCGATCTGGGGAGGGAACCCTTTGGAAAGCTCCCTTGCGGGGATCCCTGTAGCTGTCTCCTGCTCCAGCCACTAAACTGCTCCAGAAGACTGGGTTAAGCTTTGGCTTGAGGAGTTGGGGGGGTGGCGCAGCTTTCCTCTCACTCAAGCTGGACTTGCCCTTCCAGCAAAGCGAGGATTAGTCGGTCAATTGCTTCCAGATCCAATTCGTCGTAGAGCCCCTCCTGGAGGAGGTGGCAGATTTGGGATTCTTGCTGGCGGCTGAGGTAGGTGCTCTGGAGAACCGATTCGACAATGAGGCGGATGGACATGGGGCAGCGCTCTAACCCAACTGCCCCAATGAAATGCGAAACAAGGGGGAGGCAGCGGTGATCTGGGTCAAATGGCCATCCTTAGCCGGCAACCTTGACCTGGGCAGCCTAGCCAAGCAACGTCACGGCGGGCAAGGGCAGTTCAGCTGCCGCCGCCGTATCCAGCAGCCACAGCAGCCGCCCTTGGGGATTGAGGCGCTGGCAGGGCAGGTGGGCCTCCGTTGTCAGCGCCTCCTTGACAATTGCAGCCTTGCCGGCTCCAGTTACCAAAACCACCACCTGCCTGGCCTGGTTGAGAACAGGATAGGTGAGAGTTAGGCGTGGCTCCTCTCCCTTCTGCCCCACGGTTACCCAGCGATGTTGCACCTGCAGGGCGGCTGTGCCGGGGAACAGGGAAGCCGTATGGCCGTCTTCTCCCACTCCAAGCCAGATGAGATCGAAGGTGGGACATTCGTTGCCGAAAATCTGCCGTAGGGTCGCCTCGTATTCCGCCGCATCCCGCAAGGGATCCCCTGCCTGGGTGGGCATGGGAAAGACCTGAGAGGCGGGAACTCCAACCGTCTCCAGCAGGATCCGCCGTACCATGCCGTAATTGCTCTCAGGGTGATCCGGAGGAACGTAGCGCTCATCCCCCCAGAACAGCCAGGTTTGCTGCCAGGGGAGCCCCGGCGTCTGGGTTAAAGCGGCATACAACTTTCGCGGCGTATTTCCCCCTGCCAGCGCCACTGTAAAGCGGCCCCGCTGGCGAATGGCTGCCGCGGCCTGCTCTTGCCAAACCTCGACCGCTCGCCGGAAAAAGGCTGTTCCCTCCGGCCAGACCTCCAACTGGAATCCTTGCATTGCTCGCCCTCTATCGCCGCTTGCCCAACTGCCCCAGCCAGGCAGAGGGATCCCCCTCCAGCAGAGGCAAAGCCTAGGAAGCTACTGCCAGCTTCTTGGCTTCCATCTGGATCTTCTCGTAGAGGGCACGCAGCTTTAGGCCTACGATGACCTGGATAAGGCCAGAGCCGTTGCGGGATCCCGGATACTCTGGGTGCTTGCGCAAAAGCTCTGTCAGCTCGCCATAGTAGCGGGTCGATAGATTACTCAGGTGGTTCTCGATGTAGATAACCTCCTCCAGCTTGTCGAAACTGCCATCCACTTCCAACACCGAGACCGGCTGGTCAAAGTAGGTAGAGGGGCCATAGTGCAGACGAATGCCGGGGTAGGAGCAAGTTAGCTTCTTGCCGCACGGGATCCAGTCAATGGTGGAGCCTTCGTCAAACAAATAGACGTGGTCAAAGTACTTCACCCCCTCCCGCTGGATCATGCGCACCCGCAGCACCTTGTGCTCGGGATCCAGCTCCGGCAGCAGCTTAGTGGGCAGCACCTCGATCACCACGTCGGCATAGCGCTTCTGCACATCGACGTAGGCCTCAAAATCAGGCCGGCGGGCTTCGATGGAGCGCAACACGTCCTCATAGGTGTGGCCCCGCTCCGCCATGTCCCGCTTCACCTTCCAGGCAATCTTAATTTCCGGTGCCAGATCCAGATAAATCTTAAAGTCCAGCAGCTCCCGCACCCGCTCGTCGTACATGGGGTGAAGGCCCTCCAAGACAATGATGGGGGTGGGGTCTACTCGCTCGGGTGGGTCAATGAGCCCCGTCTCGTGGTTGTAGATGGGCTTCATTACGCTCTGGCCATTTTTGAGCGCCTTGGCCTGCTCGTACATTAACTCGAAGTTGTTGGCACGGGGATCCAGCGCCGTGATGCCCTTTTCCTTGCGCTGGTAGCGGTCCAAGGAGTGATAGTCATCCAGACAAATGGTGGTAATGAGATCCCGGCCAAACAAGTCCTCCAACCGCCGCAAGAAGGTTGACTTGCCACAGCCAGAATCTCCAGCAACACCAATCATCACAATACGTTCGGGATTGCTTGCCATGGGAACTCCTTGGGGATAGGCGGGGCAAAACTGCAAGGAGGCTTCTGAAAACGTTATCTTTATGGCTTTGCATGTTACCACAAGACGCTCCATTGCAAGCAATCCTGGGGCTAGAGAAAGACACCAGACCCTTCCCTGCGCGGCGGGGGCGTTTTTCTGGATGGCCGAGGAAGATCCCTGCCAGTTGTTCCCTTCCCAAGAGGCGGCCTGCTAAGGTGTTTGCTATAGCTACGACTCCTAGGAGCAGATCCCAGTCATGGTTGCCAGCGCCCAAAAGCGAGAAGTGGTTGTCAATCTCTACCGCCCCAACGCCCCTCTTATCGGCCAATGTTTGGAAACCTACTCCCTTGTCGAGGAAGGGGCACCTGGCCTAACCAAGCACATCGTGCTTGACTTGCCAGATCCTAACTTCCGCTACCTAGAGGGCCAAAGCGTTGGCATTATTCCCCCTGGCGTCGATGCCCAAGGCAAGCCCCACAAGCCCCGCCTCTACTCCATTGCCTCCACCCGCTATGGTGACGATGGCGAGGGGCGCACCGTTTCTTTGAGCGTGAAGCGGGCCGAATATGTGGATAAGGAGACAGGCCAGCCGGGGGTGGGAGTCTGCTCCGGCTTCCTCACTGATCTCAGGGCTGGGGATGAGGTGATGATCACGGGGCCGGCCGGGAAGACTTTCCTGCTGCCGGAAGATCCGAACGCCAATCTGATTCTGGTTGCCACCGGCACTGGCATTGCTCCTTTTCGGGCCTTCATCAAGCATTTGCTGGAGGAGGATCCCAACTACCAGGGCAGGATCTGGCTATTTTTTGGGGTACCCACCACTTCCAGCCTGCTTTACCGGGGCGACCTGGAAGCCTGGAAAGCCGAGCATGGGGATCGCTTCCGCGTCGATTACGCCATCAGCCGCGAACAGCAAACCTCCGACGGCAAAAAGATGTACGTGCAAAACCGCATGGCCGAGTACGGTGCCGAGCTGTGGGAGATGCTGCAACAACCCAACACCTACGTCTACATCTGTGGCCTCAAGGGGATGGAGGATGGCATCAACAGTGTCATGGCGGCCGTGGCTGAACAAGCCGGCCAGGACTGGAACAAGTTTCAGAGGGAGCTGAAGAAAGCCAGCCGCTGGAATGAGGAAACCTACTGAGGGGATCCCGCCTGTTCTCCTAGAAACCCCCAGGATCCCTGAAGCGGCCAAAGCATGCCAAAATGCTGATGTCTAGACTCCCCAAAGGCAAGAACTGTTTTCCAGGAGTCCTAAACCGTGGAGGCGCGCTACAATCCCCAGGCCATTGAAAGGAAATGGCAGGCCCACTGGCGGTCCATTGGGTTGGATCGCACGCCGGAGCTGACGGCGGAAAGCCGCAAGTTCTACGCCCTGTCGATGTTTCCCTACCCCAGCGGCAGCCTGCACATGGGGCATGTGCGCAACTACACCATCACGGATGTCATTGCCCGCCACAAGCGCATGCAGGGGTACGCAGTGCTGCACCCCATGGGGTGGGATGCCTTTGGCTTGCCGGCGGAGAATGCGGCCATTGACCACGGGATCCCGCCAGCCAAGTGGACCTACCAGAACATTGCCCAGATGCGGGATCAACTGCAGCGGCTGGGGCTTTCCTACGACTGGGAGCGGGAGATCACCACCTGCGCCCCCGACTACTACAAGTGGACCCAGTGGCTGTTTCTGCAGTTTTTCAAAGCGGGCCTGGCCTACCAGAAGGAAGCGCCTGTGAACTGGGATCCGGTGGATCAGACCGTCTTGGCCAACGAGCAAGTGGACGCCGAGGGGCGCTCCTGGAGATCCGGGGCCCTGGTGGAGAAACGCCTGCTCAAGCAGTGGTTTCTCAAGATCACGGCCTACGCCGACCAACTGCTGGCCGACCTGGAGAAGCTCTCCGGCTGGCCGGAGCGGGTGCGCACCATGCAGGAGAACTGGATTGGCCGGTCGGTGGGGGCGAGGGTCGTCTTCAAAACCGAAACAGGGGAGGAGCTGCCGGTCTTTACCACGCGGCCTGACACCCTTTGGGGAGCCACCTTCATGGTGCTGGCGCCGGAGCATCCCTTGGTGGAGAAGCTCACTACCCCTGAGCAACAGGCTGCCGTCAAGGCCTACCAGGCCGAGGCTGCTGCCCGCAGCGAGATGGAGCGCAGTGCCGAAGATCGGGAAAAAACGGGCGTCTGGACAGGATCCTACGCCATCAACCCCGTCAACCAAGAGCGGATCCCCATCTGGATTGCCGACTACGTGTTGATGGGCTACGGTACGGGGGCCATCATGGCTGTGCCTGCCCACGACCAGCGGGACTTCGAGTTTGCCCGCAAGTTTGGCCTGCCCATCAAGCTGGTGGTGCAGCCGCCCCACGCTGAGGTGGAGAGTGCTGAAGATCTGCAGGCGGCCTGGACAGGGGAGGGGGTGTTGATGAACTCCGGCCCCTTGAACGGGATCCCGGTGGGCAAAGGCCCAGGGCAGAGTGTGGAAAGGGCCATCGCCTGGCTGGAGGAGCAGGGGCTGGGAGAACGACAGGTCAACTACCGCCTACGCGACTGGCTCATCTCGCGGCAGCGCTACTGGGGTTGCCCCATCCCCGTGATCCACTGCCCCCACTGTGGCACTGTGCCGGTCCCAGAGGAGGATCTGCCGGTGCTGTTGCCGGAGGATGTGGAGCTGACGGGGCGAGGGGGGTCTCCCTTGGCCCAGCGGGAGGACTGGGTGAAGGTAAAATGCCCCACCTGCGGCGCCGAGGCCCGCCGCGAGACCGACACGATGGACACCTTCATCTGCTCCTCGTGGTATTTCCTGCGCTTTAGTGATCCCCGCAACGACCGCGAGATCTTCCGCAAGGATCTGGTCAACGCCTGGCTGCCGGTGGATCAATACGTGGGCGGCATCGAGCACGCCATTTTGCACCTACTTTACTCCCGCTTCTTCACCAAAGTGCTGCGGGATCTGGGGTTGGTGAATTTTGACGAGCCCTTCTCCCGCCTCCTGACGCAGGGAATGGTGCAGGGGCGTACCTACTACAACCCCAACAAGTCCGGCAAGGATCGCTGGATCCCAACGGCTCTGGTCAAGGATCCCAACGATCCCCGCGATCCCGAAACCGGCGAGCCCCTGCAAGTTATCTATGCTGCAATGTCCAAGTCTAAGGGCAACGGCGTAGATCCGGAAGAGGTCCTGGCCCACTACGGAGCCGACACGGCCCGCATGTTTATCCTCTTCAAGGCGCCGCCGGAAAAAGACTTAGAGTGGGACGACGCCGATGTGGAAGGGCAATTTCGTTTTCTCAACCGCATCTGGCGGCAGGTGTACGAGTTTGTCGTTCGCGCTAGCGGGACGGAGTCCTTGCAAGGCAAAGCCGCTGAGCTGCTGCAGGCCAAGATTGAGGTGGGATCCCTAACCAAAGCGGAAAGGGATCTGCGCCGCGCCATCCACACGGCCATCAAAGAAGTCAGTGAGGACCTGGAAGAGTACCAGTTCAACACCGCCATTGCCGAGCTGATGAAGCTGAGCAATGCCCTAGCTGAAGCTGGGATCCCTGACTCGCCGGTCTACGCGGAAGGGATCCGCACCCTCATCCTGCTTTTGGCTCCCTTTGCTCCTCACATCGCTGAGGAGCTGTGGCAGGCAGTGGGCGGTACAGACTCGGTGCATCGCCAGTCATGGCCCAGCTATGACCCGAGGGCGCTGGTGGCCGACACGGTAACCATTGTGGTGCAGGTCAACGGCAAGCTGCGGGGCTCCTTTGAAGCCCCTGCTGATGTCACGCCGGAGGAGCAGGAGCGGCTGGCTTTGCAGTCGGAGGCGGCCCAAAGGTATCTGCAAGGGGCAGCGCCAAAGAAGGTCATTGTGGTGCCGAAGAAGTTGGTTAACCTAGTTGTGTGACCTACCCCCGTCCTGATGCTGACGCATACCACCAGCCTCGGTGTGGAGTTGGCGCACCTTCCTGGGGGGCGGCCTTCCGGCTTTGGAGCACGAGCACTGGACACTGCCCCACTGGCGAACTAGTTTAAAAGCAACTTCTCTTTCCAAGCTGTTGCGTGGGGGGATCCATGCTGAGATCCAGTCTTTTGTTCTCCGGGTCGGCCTTGGTAGGCCTACTGTCTTGGCTGTGTTTGAGCGGCGAATGTGGCGGGTTGGCCTCGCTGCGCAAGGGACAGGGCGCTGTCTTTGAGCCTTTGCTCCTGCGACAGGCTCAACTGCAGGCCAAGCTTCAACAGCTTGAGCAGCGCTCCCAAGCCCATCAGCAACAAGCCGAACAACTGCTGCTGGCTTCTCGGCAGGCTGGCGAGGGTTTTCACCTAGATCCTGCCTATCTGGTGCAGCTGGGCCAGGCCATCCAACAGGAGCCAGGGAACGCGCAGCTCTATCTGCGGCGGGCGCAGTACCTCTGGGAAGCCCTTGCTTTCCCTGAGCCGGAGCGGTGGTTCTGGGAGCCCCTTGCTTTCCCTGGGGCAGTGCAGGCGGCTGCCCTCAACCCCCTCATGGCTAGGGCGCTGCAGGATCTGGATATTGCCATTGCTTTGGATCCCTACCTCCCAGAGGCCTACTTGCTCAAGGCCAGGATTCAACATGAGTACTTTGGAGAGCAGGAACAGGCTTTAGCAACTCTGTCCCCCCTAGATCGCATTGCCTATCGCAACCCCCAACTCCACCTGTTGCGCTCCCGCATCTGGGCCCAACAGGGACATCAGGAATCGGCGTTCGACGTATTGCACCTGGCCATTGAGCTGGCCAAGCAAAACCAAAACTCTGCCGATCTCTTCGATGCCTACGTTCACCGCGGCATGATGTGGGCTAGCATTTGCGACTTCAACTTGGCCGTTGAGGATTTCAGCCGAGCGATTGAGGTGCAGCCTCAAGAAGCTAGGGGCTACTACTACCGTGGCCTAGCGCGCGCCTATCAGGGAGAGGACCTGGCGGCTGCCGCTGCCGATTTGGAGCGTGCTTTGAGACTGAGGCAGGAGGCAGGCACGGGATCGCCGAAGCTGCCGGAACTGCTGCAGGCTTTGGCAGCAGTGCGAGGGGAACTTTTGCCCCAGCGGTAGGGAGCCTCCACTGCTCCCAGAGCTGCTTCGGGCCGGGAACAGGGCGGCGCCACTAGCTTTCCCGGAGTTGATAGGGAAAGGACTAGCCCGTCCTTTTCGGTAGGGAGTCTGGCTTTAACCGCTCTTGGGCAGCAAGAGGTTCGGAGAGATCCAAGGGGTTAAAGCGGTTCATCGCCGCCCCCAGCCCTTCCTGCAAGCAACACTCCACTGCTTCCACCGCCGCCTTTAGAACCCGCTCCAGCACTGCCTGCTCGGCGGGTTCAAATCTGCCCAAAACATGCCCCACCATGTCTTGGTTGCCCTTGGGCTTGCCCACGCCCAGGCGTAGCCGGGGGAAGGCTTCGCTGCCCAAATGCTGAATAACGGACTTCATGCCGTTATGTCCGCCAGCAGAACCAGATCCCCGTAGCCGCAGGCGGCCTAGGGGCAGATCTGTATCGTCGTACACCACCAGCACCGAGCTGGGAGCCAGCTTGTACCAATCCAGGACCGCCCGCACCGCCTCGCCCGAGCGATTCATGTAGGTCTCCGGTTTGAGCAGGCGCCGCTTGCCCCCCAGGGCAAGCCCTTCTCCGTAGGAGCCCTGGAAGCGCTTTTCCAAAACCAACGGGATCCCCCAGCGCTCCGCTAGCCGATCCACCACCATAAAGCCGCAGTTGTGCCGGGTGTTGGCATACTGCGGGCCAGGGTTGCCCAAGCCGACAATGAGCTGGATGGTAACCTCCTCTGGCGGCTGGCTCTTGATCTGGGTCACTGCATCGTCTTTTGCCTCCACAGGTAAAGTAGGGTAGCAGAGTTACTCTGGATAGGCGAGCCCCAGCCTCCCCCCTCGGGGCGGCGGTGGGAACGCCCGTAGCCCAGTAGAGGATAAGCCATGTCCCTTAGGCCTGCCCCCTTCGAGCTCTCCCTTGGCGAAGCTAAATTCGAGCCTGCTGCTGCCTTGCGCCTGAGTCAGCGGCTGATCCAGGTGGGGATTGCCCTTTCCTCAGAAACGGATTTAAAGCGGCTGCTGGAGCTGATTGTTGCCCAGGCGCGCGAGCTAACCTGCTGCGATGGGGCCAGCCTGTTCCTCCGCGAAGGAGATGAGCTGCGCTTTTTCGTGGTCAAGCGCAACGAGGAGCTGCGGGATCTGCGCCTCCCCCTCAGCCCTTCCAGCATCGTGGGCTATGTAGTGCTTACCGGGGAGAGCTTGAATCTGCCGGACGTTTACCAACTGCCCCCCAATCTGCCCTACGCTTTTAATCCCCAGGTGGATCGGCAGACTGGCTACCGCACCCGCTCTCTGCTCACGGTGCCGCTGCGGGATCCCTCAGGAAACATCCTCGGAGCCTTGCAACTCTTAAACCGCCTCAGGCCGGATCGTCCTGCTGAGCTAGCGCCCAACCAAGTGGCCGAATGGAGTCAGCCGTTTTCTGAGCTGGAAGTCCAGGTGGCCGAAGCCCTAGCTTCCCAGGCAGCTGTTGCTTATCAAAATGTGCGCTTGCGGGAAGAGCTAAAATCGGCTCACCTGGAAACGATTTTTTGTCTAGCTCAGGCCGCTGAGTATCGGGATCAGGACACGGCTTTCCACCTAAAGCGCATGAGCCACTACTCCCGCATCATTGCCCAAGAGTTGGGCCTCTCCGGCCATGAACAGGAGCTGATTTTCTACGCCAGCCCTCTGCACGATGTGGGCAAAATCGGGATCCCGGATGCCATCTTGCACAAGCCAGGTCCCCTCACCCCCGAAGAGCGACAGATCATGAACCGCCACCCTGAGATTGGCTATGAGATCCTCAGCAAATCCGACTCAGAGCTAATGCAAAAAAGCGCCCTCATCGCCCTCACCCACCACGAGAAGTTTGATGGCAGTGGCTACCCGCGAGGCCTCAAGGGAGAAGAGATCCCGCTGGAAGGACGGATCGTGGCTTTGGCGGACGTGTTCGACGCCCTGGCCAGCCGCCGCCCCTACAAAGAAGCCTGGGATCTGGACGAGATCTTTCGCTTTGTGGAAAACCACAGCGGCAGCCACTTCGATCCGCAAGTGGTGGCAGCTTTTAACCGCGGGCGCAGTGAAATCCTGGAGATCTACCACCGCTATCAAGAGCCTCGCTAAGCCCAGCTTCCCCTAGTCCTTGGTTTTATCCCCAAGGAAAGCTGGTCATGCAACACCTCGGGTGGCTAGGCAAAGTAGGGCTCAGTACGGCAGCAAACCAGTCCGAGGGCTGGCCAGGCAGGCTGCTAGGGAGTAACCGCTATTGCTGGGAGTGCTCTAGACAGCGCTGCAGTTGGTGCTGCCAGTGGCCCTCGGTTTGTTGCCATAGACGAAAGCTTGAGCAATGGCCGCTTCCAAAGTAGCTTGGGCTCCAGGGGTAACCTCCACCTAAGCTCCTTCCAGAACAGGGGAAGGATTCCCCGGGCTAGGTGTGCAGGCCGCACTCGGTCTTGGCCATGCCCTTCCAGCGACCCGAGCGGGGATCCTCCCCCGGCTCCACTGGGGCTGTGCAGGGTAGGCAGCCGATGCTGGGATAGTTGCGGTCGTGGAGGGGGTTGTAGGGGATCCCGTGGTCGAGGATGTATTTCCACACCTGACCGCTTGTCCAGTCGGCAAGGGGGTTGAGCTTGAGACGGTTGCGTTTGCCATCCCACTGCACCTTGCCAATGTTGGCGCGGGTGGGGGCTTGTTCCCGACGCATCCCCGTAATCCAGGTGGTGCAGTTGGCTAGGGCGCGATTCAGGGGTTCCACCTTGCGGAGGTTGCAGCAGAGGTCAGGGTTGGTGCGGTACAGCTCTGGCCCGTATTGCGCCGCCTGCTCTTCCGGCGTCAGCAGAGGCTTAAAAACCTCCAGTTGCAAATGGGGATAGCGGGCCAGCACTTGTTGTTGCAGTTGTAGGGTTTCCGGGAAGTGAAAATCGGTATCCAAGAAAAAGGCACGCACCTGCGGGCGAATGGCCGTGAGCAGATCAATCAACACCAGGTCTTCCGGGCCAAAGCTGCAGGCCAGCACTAGCCCATCCCCGAACTCAGACACCGCCCAGGCCAGCAGGTCGCTTGCAGAAAGGGGCTCAAAGTGCTCGCTCAGGGCAGCTACCTGGGACTGATATCGCCTTTGTACCTCCTGGGCTGCCCATTCCCAGGGGGTAGAGGAAGAAAGGGTTGTACTCATAGGGGGAAACGCCGAATCCACCTGCTTTGCCTTCTTAATCTACACTAATTCGGTCGAGCTTTAGGATTTTTATTGGGCAGCAGCGGCTGGCAGGGTAGATCGGGCTCCTCCAGCGCGCAGAGGGATCTGTCCCCAGCGATCCCGACGTGTCCCCATTACCAAGCCATGCCAGAGCGGCCTGGGTCCTGGGTCCAGGGGGTAAACCCAGTGGTAGCGTAGGATCCCTCGCCGGGGGTTGAGATCCACCTCGAACAGCCGCAGGGCCGAGACTGGCCCCACCAGAGGAGGTGCTGTCAGATAGGGGATCCCGTCTCGCACCTGGACCTTGGGCACATGCAGATGTCCACTCAACACCGCCACCACCCGCCCGTGACTTGCTAAGAGAGCATGGAGGGCGGCAGCTGGCTCCCTGTGGAGCCGGTAGTTGCGGAATACAACCGCATCCACTTGCGTAGGGGCAATAAAAGGTGGTTGGTGGATGAGCAGGATCAGCCATTCCTCTGAAACTGCTTGCAGATGTTCGCCCAGCCAGCGCAGTTGGGAGGGGCGCAGCACCCCCTGGGGCAAGGGAAAAGGCCCCAGGCTGGCATCAAGGGCAATTAGGCGGATCCCGGGCAGAGGGGAAAGACTGTAGTCGACATAGCCAGTGGGGGCTGGGAAGAGGGGAAATTGGCTTTGGCACCAGCGGATAAACTGCTCTCGATCAAAGCGCCCCTTTCTCCTCAGAGTGTCGACATCGTGGTTGCCAAGGCTGAGGTAGTAGGGCACCCGCAGTTGGGCAAGAATCTCCCGAAACAACTCAAAGCTTTCTGGGTCGGCCTGGTCCACCAGATCGCCGGTGAACACGACAAAGTCCAGCTCAGGCACCTGGTTAAGGTGGGCAACGGCAGCTTCCAACTGGCGGCGAGGGGAATCGGACATCCACCACCAGCGGCACCCCGTCTCCGGCATTAGGTGAACATCTGAGACTTGGGCAAAGCAAATCCTTTGGGTCGCCATCACCTAGGCACTTATTCACACCTCACGCCCGCATCATAGTCAATAACTAGCTGGAGGGCTATGGGCTTCTCTTAACCTCTGCTGCGATGACCTCACCCCCCGCCCCTCTCCCAGCAGGGGAGTTGGGGTTGCTTTGATTTGGAATCGCCACAAATTGAGTCTGATTCTTGTTCCGGCGCCGCTGCCGAGCAACTGCTAGGGTATAGCGACACGGATCTTCGACAAGAGGATCCCTCAGTTCAAGCAAGGAGAAAAAATCATGTCTGCTACCACCCTTGTTCGTTGCGCCTGTGACCACTGCAACTGCAGCTTCGAAAGCAGCCAAGGCTATCGCTACGAAGGCCAACTCTACTGCAGCAAAGCCTGTGCCACCCATGACCACGCCCACCCCTCCCCTTGCTGCGTGGCCTCTCACTGCTGTCAATAGCAGGTTGGCAGGGATCGCTCACCCCGGCTTTTGCTTTCCGGGATTTTCTCCCTGGGCAGTTTTTGATACGCTCCTAAGGAGCTTTATCCCTGTCGGCCCGGGGGCCGGCCCAACCCGTTGGCATGGAATACCGCTGGGATCTGCTGCCCACTCCACCCCAGTTTGATCCGGAGCTGAGCCGAGAATACGGCAAGTATGCAGCCAAGGTGCTGGCCTTGCGCGGGCTGCACAGCCGGGAACAGGCGCGGGCCTTTGTCGATCCTGACTGCTATTCCCCCACCCCGCCGGGATCCCTGCCGGATCTGGAGCGGGCGGTGGCGCGGCTGCTGGAAGCCAGGGAAAGAGGAGAAACCCTCTGCATTTGGGGGGACTTCGACTGCGATGGCGTCACCAGCACCAGTCTTCTGCTCTCAGCTTTACAACCCTTGGGCTTCCAAGTCCAGTTCACCCTACCGCTGCGCAGCAGCGAAGGCCATGGACTCAATTCCCAGCGGCTACAGCAGGTGCTGGCTCAGGGCTGCCAAGTGCTCCTGACGGTGGATTGCGGCATAGGCAATGCTGCCGAGATTGCTTTGGCCCAAGCCCAGGGGGTGGATGTCATCGTGGCGGATCACCACACCCTGCCAGATCCCTTGCCCCCTGCCTATGCTGTCATCAATCCCTTGCGTCTGCCAGAAGACCACCCGCTGCGCTTTCTGCCAGGGGTGGGAGTGGCCTACAAGCTGGCGGAGGCCCTCTACCAAGCGCTAGGGATCCCGGGCGTAGAGGAATACCTGGATCTGGTGGCGGTGGGGATCGTAGCCGACGTGGCAGTGTTGCAGCGGGAGTGTCGCTACTTGGTCCAGCGGGGGCTACCCGTACTGGCCAAGACGCGGCGCCCAGGGCTACGGGTTCTCCTAGATTGGGTAAGCAACGGCTCCTCTCCAGGAGCGCTAACAGCTCAAGACATTGCCTTTGGCCTTGCCCCCAAGCTGAACGCCATTGGCCGCTTGGAAGATGCCAGCTTGGCAGTGGAGCTGTTGACCACCTCCGATTCGCAGCGGGCCCAGGCCCTGGTGGAGCATTTCCTTGCCCTTAGCGAAGAGTGTCGCCAGCTTACCCAACAAGTGCTGCAGGAAGCCACTCAGCAGCTGGAGAGCCTAGATCTGGCCCGAGAGCGGGCCATTGTCTTGGCCGGAAGCGGTTGGAAAGCGGGGGTTTTGGGAATTGCGGCGGCGCGCTTGGCGGAGCAGTACCGTTGCCCAGCAGTGTTGATTGCCAAAGACGAGAGCACAGGGCTAGGCTACGGGTCGGGCCGCTCGATTCCAGGGGTGAACCTGCTAAGGGCCATTGAGGCGGTGCGCCCCCTCCTGCAGCGGGGAGGGGGGCATCCTATGGCTGTTGGGATCCAAGTAGATCTGGCTTGCCTGGCTGCTGTGCAACTGGCGTTGCGGCGAGAGCTAGCTGCGCAGGTTAGCCCAGTTCAGCAAGCTCGCGTCCTAGCAGTGGAGATCCTCCTCGACTGGGATCGGCTGGCCGCCCAGGGCCGGGATGGGGTGGCGGAGCTAGACGAAGTGTATCGACAGCTGCAGCTTCTCCAGCCCTTTGGCCACGGCAATCCCAACCCTGTGGTAGCCTTGATGAACTTCCGCCCCAGTAGATCTACTCTGAGAGTCTCTCGCGATGGCCGCCATCTTAGGTTTCAACTCCAAGGCAAGGCAGGATCCCGTACCCTCTGGTTTTGGGAAGCTGGCGAAGAGCTGGAGCGTTGGCAGAAGTGCCCGGCTGTAGACATTGCCCTCTGCTTGGAAGCAGAGGAGCGGGGCAGACAACCCTGGTGGGGCAGAGTGCTGGCGGTGCGTCCTGCGGGAGAGTGGCAGGCCCCCACCGTTTCCGCCCCTCGCCTCCAGGTTGAGGACTATCGGCAATGCCCCCTACCGGATGCTCTGGAGAAAGCCCTCTACTACGATGGGCAACCCCTTCCTCTTAGGCAGCAGGTGCTCCCCTCAGCCAAAACAGCTCTTGTACTGGCCCGCTGGCCCTGGTTGCCGCAAGATCTGGCCCAGCTGCTGCAGCAGGTGCAGCCGCAGACTCTGGTACTGGCTGCTTCTGCCCACCCCTGGGAGCACCTCCCTCAGCAACTTGCCCAACTGCGGGAACTTAGCCAGGCAGAGCCCTGGGATCCCGCTGCCCTGGCGGCAGCGACTGGCCTGCCCCAGCAGTGGCTAGCGGCGTTGAAGGGGCCAGAACAGATCCCCACGCAGCTACTTAGCTGGATCCGCGAATCCCAAGCCTTCCACCGCTGGCTGGATGAGGCCAGCCCAGCCCAGATTGCGCAGCTGTGTCAACGGCTGTTGCAAGCGGAGCCCAGGCCCGCGGCTTTTTCCCAGCCACCGCGGTTTCCTGGGGTGCTCGATGGGTGAAGGTAGAAGATAGACTCTTGCAAAGGAGGATCAAGCAATTTTGTCGTTGCTCAAGGCACAGCAATTAACCTGATCCAAGCACACCTTTCCCCACTGCAGCGCCCATCGCACCAACGCAACGCGGTTTGTCGTCCGCGTCTTGCTTAAGATGTTGCTGATGTGATTGTCAACAGTGCGCTTGCTGATTTCCAAGCGCTTTGCAATGTCCTGATTGGTCATGCCAGCTGCGATTAACTCAAGGACCTGCAGTTCCCGTTCCGACAGCAAGTCCGCGGAATGATAGTCTGCGCCCATTCCCAATGCCTAAGGTGCGAACTGTAAGGATTACCTAGAGTAATTCTAGGGGATCGCTTCCCGGCTGGATAGTCCTAGAGGAGGAAATCTCAGCCTTCCCCCTTGGATTGCAAAAAGCAGGGCTAGCCGTTTTCCTTATAAGCCCTCGGGGTGCTGGCGGGGCAATTCCACCTGAACCCACAGCCCACCAGTTTGCGGGTGATTGCGCAGCTGGATCGTGCCCCCATGAAGTTCAACGATCTGGCGCACAATTGCCAAGCCTAGGCCCGTGCCGCCTTTGCTGCGGGCCCGTGCCGCATCGGTGCGGTAAAAGGGTTGAAAGACCAGCTCAAATTGATCCTCCGGCAGGCCAGGGCCATGGTCGTAGACCTCCAGCCGCACCCGGGATCCCTGGTCTGAGACCATCACGTAGATGGGAGAGGCAGGCCCGCTATATTTGACGGCGTTATCCAAAAGGTTGAGGATGAGGCGATAGAGGCGCTGCTCATCCCCCCAGAGATAGAGCTGGGAAGGGCTGGTCAGATACAGTTCCTGCTGGCGGGACTTGGCCAGCGGTTCCAGACTTTGCCAAGCTTCGCGCACCAAAGTTGTGAGATCCACCCAGCGCCATTGGGAGCGGGATGCGGCCCCCAACTTGAGGGTGCTCAGTTCCAGCAAGTCTTGCACCAGCTGGCTAAGGCGCAACGTCTCATTGAGCAATCGTTCCACCCAAACTGCCTGCGCAGCATCGACTCGGCTTTGGAGGGTTTCCGCCAGCAGGCGAATCGAGGTGAGAGGAGTCTTCAGCTCGTGGGCCACATCCGAGGCCCAGCGATCCCTTTGCTGCACCAGTAGAGTTGCCTCCAAGCGGTCTTCCAAAAAGATGGCCACATGGGCCTGGGGTAAGGGCAGACCCCAAGCCCGCAGCGGAACCGGTTTGTCCTCGCCACCGGGAGGGTAGAAGATCCATTCGCGGCTCTGGATGGGCGTGTTGGCTTCCTGGCGGCGGGTGGCTTCAATGAGCTGATCCAACTCGTAGGAGCGCACCCATTCCAGCAGGAGCTTGATGCCCGGCTGCCACTGATGAATGCGCAGTAGGCGCTGGGCGGCAGGATTGCACTCTAAGACAACATTGTTCTCGTCCACCCGCAAATACCCCCAGGGCAGATGTTGGCTGAGATACTGCCAGTCCTGGAGATATCGTTTTTGGCTAGCCCACTCCAGCTCTTGGTGGCGGAGGTGGCGACTAAGTCGGCTGAGCATCTGTTCAGGCGGCTGCAGAGGCAGGGCCACGTGCAGCAGGGATCCCAACTGTTGCAATTGGCGGCTAAAGCGGCGCCGGCTCTGCCAGAGGGAAATCAGCGTAGCGAGTAGGCCAATGCTTAACCCAATGAGGATCCCGCTTTCCAGTCCCATGGGCCCCACCCCCTTTCCCCCATTGTCGCCCAGGGATGGGGGGTGAGGGCCGAACAAGCGAACGGAGAGAGAACCCGCCCTCTGGATCTTTACCCAGCAGAGTAGCTTGGTAACCCTCCCTCCTGCTAGCGCGAAAGGACTCCGTCCCGCTTTGGGATTGGTTGGTGGGAGTGTCAACCCTAGCGGCGATGCACCATTGTCGTGGTGGCCTGGTCAGTGGGTACCAGCAGGACTTCGCTGAGGTTGACGTGGGGGGGACGCGTAACGGCAAAGAGCACTACTTCAGCCACATCCATTGCTGTCAAGGGGGTGAGGCCCCGATAGACCGCTGCTGCCCGCTCCTGGTCACCGCGGAAGCGCACCTGGCTAAACTCAGTTTCCACTAAGCCAGGCTGGATCTCGGTAACGCGAATAGGGGTGCCGAGCAGGTCCAGCTTCAGCCCCTCGGAGATAGCCCGCACAGCGGCTTTGGAGGCGCAATAGACGGCGCCGCCAGGATAGGTCTGTCGACCGGCAATTGAGCCAATGTTGACCACATGGCCCCGCCCCCGTTCCACCATCCCAGGCAAGACGGCGCGGGTAACGTACAGCAAGCCCTTAAGGTTGGTATCGATCATCTCCTCCCAATCTCGCACATCCCCCCTGTGGAGTTTGTCCAAGCCGCGACTAAGGCCAGCATTGTTGATCAAGATGTCAATCTCAGCCCAAGCTGGCGGCAAAGACTGGAGCGCCTGCTGCACGGCTGTTGCATCCCGCACATCCAACGGCAATAGGTGGGAGGAAGTGCCGTAGGCCTGCTGCAACTCTGCAGCCAGCGCCTGCAGCCGCTCCTGACGGCGGGCCACCAGGATTAGTTTGGCTCCAGAACGGGCAAAAAGCGTGGCACAGGCTGCACCAATACCGCTGCTGGCGCCGGTGATTAGCACAATCGCGTTTTCAAGCATAGTCAGCTTGGGATCCCTCCTGGCAGGACTGGTCCCCCTTCTCAGATTGGCCGCCAGGCTCTACTCCGTCCCACCTTGGGTCAGGCGCAGGATCCCATACCCAAGCGCCAAACCTGCCAACGTTAAGACAATGGAGATCCCAGCAATGGTCAAGATCTCGCTAGCCATGGATTTGCCTTAGAAAAGTGCCCTGTCCTTAGGATATCGGATTTTCCTCTTGGACTTTACCAGCAGTTGGGTAGCCCCTCCCAAGCGCAGGAAAGCTGCAAAGATTACGCTTTGTAAAGATCCCGGTCACTATAGACTTGCTAAGAGCGGGCTCCCTGCTTCTATAATGAGAGCAATTTACAAGTCTTTACTGGCCCAGGCTTAGTCCTGCCAAGGGTAGAAGGACTTGTCCGCTGGCTCTGGGGTAGCTTGTGGGGATCCCTGTAGCTCCCCAAGGGTTTAGGTTTTTATACCTAGGCCGCGGTCTTGCCTCTAGGAAGCAAAGTTTGTAGCTTCATTAGCGTTCTCATCAATTTTTAAGGAGAAGATCGTCCTATGACCATAGCAGTGGGACGCGTACGCCAGGAGCGAGGATGGTTCGACATCGTCGATGACTGGCTCAAGCGCGACAGATTTGTCTTTATCGGCTGGTCGGGGCTGCTGCTGTTTCCCTGCGCCTATCTGGCCCTGGGCGGCTGGCTGACTGGCACTACTTTTGTAACCTCTTGGTACACCCACGGGTTGGCCAGCTCCTACCTGGAAGGGTGCAACTTTTTGACAGTGGCCGTTTCCACCCCAGCCGATAGCATGGGGCACAGCCTGCTCCTGCTCTGGGGCCCAGAAGCCCAGGGGAACTTTACCCGCTGGTGCCAGATTGGCGGCCTGTGGACCTTTGTGGCCTTCCATGGGGCGCTGGGCTTGGTTGGCTTCATGCTGCGGCAGTTTGAGATTGCCCGTCTGGTAGGGGTGCGGCCCTACAACGCCATTGCCTTCAGCGCACCAATTGCCGTATTTGTGAGCGTGTTCCTGATTTACCCCCTGGGGCAGAGCAGCTGGTTTTTTGCCCCCAGCTTTGGGGTGGCCGGGATCTTCCGCTTTTTGCTGTTCTTCCAAGGGTTCCACAACTGGACGCTAAACCCCTTCCACATGATGGGGGTAGCCGGCGTTTTGGGTGGAGCGCTGTTGTGTGCCATCCATGGGGCCACGGTAGAGAATACCCTCTACAAGGATGGGGAAGCAGCAAGCACGTTTCGTGCATTTGAGCCGACGCAAGCGGAAGAAACCTACTCTATGGTGACGGCTAACCGCTACTGGAGCCAGATTTTTGGGATTGCCTTTTCCAACAAGCGGTGGCTGCACTTTTTCATGTTGTTTGTACCGGTAACTGGTCTGTGGATGTCGAGCATTGGGGTAGTGGGGTTGGCGCTGAACCTGCGCGCCTATGAGTTCATTAGTCAGGAAACGCGGGCGGCAGAAGACCCCGAGTTTGAGACGTTCTACACCAAGAACATTTTGCTCAACGAGGGGATTCGCGCCTGGATGGCGCCGCAGGATCAGCCGCATGAGCACTTTGAGTTCCCCGAGGAAGTCCTCCCCCGCGGCAATGCTCTCTAAATCCACCCAGTTTGCTTGACTTGAGCTGCAAACGTTCTAGGGACTAAGCACCTGCCCGCGGGATCCTCCCAGTGGGCAGGGATCCCAGCAGCAGGTGCTTATCCTAGTTTTGTTCTGGTCCTGATTATTGGAGGTTGGTCTCTGTGACCTCGACAACACTTGGTTCAGTGGTGGTGCAAGATCGCACCCAAGGCGGGTTTGCCTGGTGGGCTGGGAATGCCCGCTTAATCAATCTCTCCGGTCGGCTTTTGGGCGCCCACGTAGCTCATGCTGGCTTGATGGTCTTCTGGGCGGGAGCGATGCTGCTCTTTGAGGTGGCTCACTTCACGCCGGATCGGCCCATGTATGAACAGGGCCTGATCCTGATGCCTCACGTGGCTACTTTGGGCTGGGGAGTTGGCCCAGGCGGCGAAGTGGTGGACACCTACCCCTACTTTGTCATTGGTGTACTGCACCTCATCTCCAGTGCTGTGCTAGGGTTTGGGGGTGTTTATCACGCCATTCGCGGCCCAGAAACCCTGGAGCAGTCTTTCCCCTTCTTTGGCTACGACTGGAAAGATAAGAACAAGATGACCACCATCCTGGGAATCCACCTCATCCTCTTGGGGTTGGGGGCTTTCCTGTTGGTGGCTAAGGCTATGTGGTTTGGCGGTGTCTATGACACCTGGGCTCCTGGCGGTGGGGATGTGCGGGTAATTACCAACCCCACCCTCAACCCGGCAGTAATCTTCGGCTATCTGTTCAAGTCTCCCTTTGGTGGGGAAGGCTGGATCATCAGTGTGGACAACATGGAGGATGTGATTGGTGGCCACATCTACATCGGCATCATCTGCATTGCCGGTGGCATCTGGCACATCCTCACCAAGCCCTTTGGCTGGGCCCGCCGTGCCTTCATCTGGTCGGGAGAGGCCTATCTCTCCTACAGCTTGGCGGCGGTCTCGCTGATGAGCTTCATTGCCACCTGCTACATCTGGTTCAACAACACCGTCTACCCCAGTGAGTTCTACGGACCCACGGGACCAGAGGCTTCGCAGGCGCAAGCCCTTACCTTTATCGTGCGCGACCAGCGCCTGGGGGCAAACATTGGCCAAGCTCAAGGTCCCACCGGTCTGGGTAAGTACCTAATGCGCTCTCCCACGGGCGAGATCATCTTTGGGGGTGAGACGATGCGCTTCTGGGATGTGCGGGCTCCCTGGAAAGAGCCGCTGCTGGGCCCCAATGGCCTGGACTTGGATAAGTTGAAGAACGACATCCAACCCTGGCAAGCTCGCCGTGCGGTGGAGTACATGACCCACGCGCCACTGGGATCCCTGAACTCGGTGGGGGGTGTGGCGACCGAGATCAACACGGTGAACTTCACCAGCCCCCGCACTTGGTTGGCGGCCCACAACTTCATCTTGGGCTTCCTGTTCTTCGTTGGCCACCTGTGGCATGCCGGTCGTGCCCGTGCTGCCGCCGCTGGCTTTGAGAAAGGGATTAGCCGTGAGGACGAGCCGGTTTACCGGATGAAGCCAATCCGGTAAGGGCATCCGTCTCCTTGGAATAGACCTTTGGCCCCCTCTAGGGGGCCTTTTTGTGGGATCCTCCCCACCAGGATTGGCAAGAACGGAGGGGAGGGTAGAAACTGGGGAAGCCGAATCCTTAGGGAAGATGCACAAAGTCCCGGTTACCGTCATCACTGGCTTTCTGGGATCTGGCAAGACCACTGTCATCCGTCACCTCCTCCTCAACAGTGGCGGTCGCCGTCTCGCGGTGTTGGTCAATGAGTTTGGCGAAGTGGGCATCGATGGCGAACTGCTGCGAGACTGCCAACTCTGCGCGGGAGAGGGTTCCATCCCGATTTTGGAGCTGGCCAACGGCTGCCTCTGCTGCACAGTGCAGGAGGAATTTTTGCCTGCCATGGAGACCCTGCTGCAACGGCGGGCGGAGCTGGACGGCATTCTCATTGAAACTTCAGGATTGGCCTTGCCTAAGCCCCTGGTGCAGGCTTTCCGCTGGCCCACCCTACGCACTGGCGCCACGGTGGATGCGGTGATTGCGGTGGTGGACGGCCAGGCCCTGGCCTCTGGACAACTGGTGGGGGATCTGGCGGCCCTGGAGGCGCAGCGGCAGGCAGACGAGAGCCTGGATCACGAGACGCCCATTGAGGAGCTGTTTGCGGATCAGTTGAGCTGCGCCGATTTGGTGCTGTTGAGCAAGGTGGATCAGATCACGTTGTCAGAGCGAGCGCGCGTGGAGAGCTGGCTGCGGCAACAATTGCGCCCTGAGGTTCGAGTCCTCCCCTGTGAGCGGGGCCAGGTGGCCCCAGAAGTGCTCTTGGGCTTCAACGCAGCCGTGGAAGACCAACTTGAACGCCGCCCCAGCCACCACGATCACGAAGAAGACCACGAGCACGAGGCCTTCGAGTCTTTTTACCTGAGCCTGGAGGGGAGCTATGAGCCGGGATCCCTAGTTGCCCAACTGCGCCAACTGGCTCAAGAGGAATGCCTCTACCGGGTGAAGGGGTTTGTGGCCGTGCCCCACAAGCCGATGCGGCTGGTGCTGCAGGGAGTGGGAGGGCGATTGGAAACCTACTACGACCGGCCCTGGCGCCCGCAAGAGCCGCGGTTGACCCGCCTAGTGTTCATCGGGCAGAGGCTTAACCGGGAGCGCATTGCCGCTCAGCTGCAAGCCTTGGCTATTGGAGAAGTGGCCGCCCCTCCTAGCTAATCCCTTTTGAAGTCCGGTGAACCCCACCTCCTCTGGGAGAGGGAAAAAGCGGCCTAGAGGTAAGCATCCAGAAGAGAGGCTACAGTGGGGAAGTGGCAGGGCAAACCCAGGCCTGCTGGCGAGAGGGCCGGATAGACAAAATGGCGGTGGCGCAGACAGTACTCGTCCCACGCCGAAAGCCGCACCCCAAACAGAAAAGCCAAGCTGCGGAGGAGTCCGAGGGGCAAGGGCAGGCGGAAGTAGATCCGCTTTCTGAAATGGGCGCACACCTGTTCCACGCACTCATCCACAGACAGAGGGGGGTTGCCCAACACCCAATCGCCGCCACCGGGCGGATGGGCTACCCAGTAGGCCACCATCTCTGCCACATCGGCAGCGTGGATGAAGTGGAAGCTGGCGTCTATCCGCAAAAAGCGGATGAGATCTAGCCAGCGGAGCACATCCTTAAGGCCAGCGGTGATGTGGGAATAGGGGTGGTGGGGACTGCCGCCAAACAGTAGGGTGGGGTAGAGCGTCAGCAGCCGATCCGGCCAGAAGCAGCTTTCCCGCCGCCGCAGCAGCATCACATACTTGCTGCGGATGTAATCTGTGCCCACCTGGCCAGCAATGGTCAAGGGTTGTAACGCCTGATCCAAAAGGCTGGCGGTGGAAAAGTAGATCACCTGCTGGCAGCGCCGGGGATCCAACAACTGAAAGAGCTCCAGAGTGTGGGTAACGTTCACCGCCCAGGCTAGGGTGGGATCCCCCCAAGCCGCCGCCATGTGGATCAGACCATCCATCTGCTGCAGCAGGGCAGCGTGCTCGCGGATGTGCAGCAGATCGCCGAGCACCAGGGTGATGGGGGCGGGCAGCCGTTCCAAGTTCAGCCGCAGGCGGCTGGGATTGCGGATAAGGAGGTAGAGGTGGTAGGCGGGCCGCTCTGGAAACTCGGGATCCCTTTCCTGGGCCAGGCGCTCCAACACATAGTGCCCCAGACAGCCGCTAGCGCCGGTAAGAAACAGGTTTCGCAAGAGATCTTCCCAACGGCAACTCATCGAAAAAGCTTTTGACTAGTCTACCGCCTTGGCTTGCGCCTGCCGGAGCGGCCTAACCCCCAATTCTCCTGCTGCACCCTGTTCCAAGCCGGGTAGCAGGCTGGAAATCTGGGCCGAAGAATGGCAGCATAGTTCGACAGGAACTCCACTCCGTTGAGATTTGAACCCCGCTCAACCCGACTTCTGTCTGTGGCCGTAACCTCCTCTTCCCCTGGCGGGCGCGCTTTCGGTCTGTGGCCACCGCTGGCTTTGGTCTTGCAGCGGCTGGCCCAAGCGGTGCCGGTGCTGCTGCTGATCACGGTGCTCAGCTTTTTGCTCTTGCAACTGGCCCCCGGCGATTTTTTGGATCCCTTGCGGGCGGATCTTATTGCCCAGGAAGAGGCACGGCTGGGCTTGGATAAACCCTTGGTTGGGCAGTATTTGACCTGGCTGGGCAATCTGCTGCAGGGAGATTTTGGGCTGAGCTACACATACCGCGTGCCGGTGGCGCAACTCATCCTCTCCCGCGCCGGCGCCACCTTGCTGTTGGCAGTGTGCTCTGTTTTGCTGACTTGGCTAATTGCCGTTCCTCTGGGGATCCTGGGGGCGCTGCGGCAGAACACCCCTTTGGATCGGGCGTTGCAGTTGCTCAGCTACCTGGGGCAGGCCATGCCCAGCTTTGTGCTGGCCATTTTGCTGCTGATTGTGGCTCAAAACGTGGGCTGGCTGCCGGTAGGGGGAATGACCAGTGTTTATTTTGCCGAGCTCGGTTGGGGGGAAGCTGCTGGATCTGGGCCGCCACCTGCTCTTGCCCACGCTGGCCCTGAGCATTACCAGCTTTGCCGGGCTGCAGCGGATTACCCGCGGCAACTTCTTGGACGTGCTGCAGCAGGAATACATCCAGGCGGCGCGGGCACGGGGCATTCCTGAATGGCGGGTGATCTGGCTGCATGCAGTGCGCAACGCCGTCAACCCCTTGATTACGATCTTGGGCTTTGAGTTTGCCAATCTGCTCAGCGGCTCCTTCATTGCTAAGTTTTTCTTCAACTGGCCGGGGCTGGGCAAGCTGCTCTTGGAAGCCGTCCAAAGCTTTGACATCAACGTGGTGATGGCTGGGCTTTTGCTGGGAGCGGTGATAACCTATTGGCCGATCTGCTCTTGATGTGGGTGGATCCGCGGATCCGACCTGAGTCTTTGCTATGAACTACCCCACCGCGTAGGCGGGTGGGGTTTCCTCACCCGCTTGACAGCAGAGCTTTTGTCTCTTCCTCTGCCCCAGTTGCTTCATAGATCCCGTGTACCGGGTCTCTGAAGTAGAGCTGAAGCATCCAAGACTCACGAGGCTGGTTCCCAGCCCCGGTTGCTGATTAGTAGCAACGTTGTACAGTACCATCACCGTTCCCCTGTCCCGCGGTATCGCAAACCCACAGGCAGAACAGACATGGTAACGGTTACTGAGCTCTGCCCACTCCTTGTGAACAGCACCGCACTTGGGACAGCGCTGAGACGGCTTGAGGGTTTGCGTGGGAAGAAACAAGACCAAACCGCCCTTCTGCTCAATTTTGTAGGTCAGCATTTGGTTCAGCGTACCAAACCCCACCGACAAAATAGACTTGTTTAGTCCGGCCTTATGTTTCTTCCCTTTACCTTTAGCTTTATGGGTCATGCCCTTGACGTTGAGTTTTTCGGTTACCCCGATGTCATAACGACTTGCTATCTCTGAGGTAACCTTGTGTTGCCAATCTCTACGCTGACGGGCAACTTTGGCTTTGAGCTTAGCCTCCAGTCGGTTGATTTTCTTCCATCTCCTAGAAGCCTTCACCCCCTTCCTAGGTGCACGCTTCCGCCGTTTGAGCTTGGCAACCTTGCGAACTTTCTCCTCACTCCTCTGCGTAAACCGAGGATTAGCAACCTCATAGAACTCACTCCCGTCATATAAGGTTATGGCCGTTTCGGTACCCAAATCGTAGGCAACGATAGATTCATACTTCAAATCTGACCAGGAACCAAACTTAGACCGAGGTACTTCTACCTCTACGGTGAAGGAAGCATACCACTGCCGTAAAGTTGGCTTGTAGACAATAGTTAGCGTGGTAGGCCTCCCCCACTCCTTGGCTTTGCCCCGCATCCTCAGGGTGAGGCCCAGGTCATTGAGGGTAACGCTACCGTGCTTACCGTTGCTGGCTACTTTCCACCCCGAAGTGCTGGGATAGGTCCAGCCGGAGTACCGCTGGATTGACTTGAACTTGGGCTTTTTACTCAGCCCTTGAAAGAAGCGCTGATAGGCAAAATCTACCCGCTTGACCGTAGCTTGCAGAGATTGGGAGTTGAGTTGTGCAAACTCCGGCCACGCCTGCTTGAACTCTGGCAGAAGGTTCTGCTGCTCAAGGTAAGTAACCGTCCGGCGGTTGCGTCGGTACTCATAGCGCCGATGAGCAACGCAAGCGTTGTAAAGGTAACAGTGCAGACGGCGGGCAGACAACAAAGCCCGCTCTTGGGTTTTGTTGGGGTACAGCCGAAAGGTCTGCCGCCTGATTACCAGTACAGTTTCAGTCACCTTTTGTGACTTAGTCGAAGCCCCAGTAAGTGTAGCATCGAGAAGGGCAGACTAAGAAGCGACGCTGACGCAGTTTTTAGAATTCACCTGCACGTAGTGTTTGTAACAAAATACTGGTCACTAAAGTGTATTGGGAAGGGCTAGGCTTTGGCATGATTTGCTCCCTAGAACCAGAATCAGTCAGAGGGTGCTATCCATCCCCACCGTATAGACGGTGGGGAATTCCGCACCTTACGTTAAGGGCCCTGGATCCTTCCCCAAGAGCTCAGGTTTCCTGTTGTACACTGGGTTCAAGTTGGAAAATGAGGGATCCCCCATGCACTTTCAACCCGACGGCGCTCTGGATGACAGCTTGCCAGGAATAGCTGCGGAGGCGGCGGTTTGGAATGCGCTGCGGCAAGCCCTGGCCTCTGATCCCGGCTACCTCCTCCATCAGTTCAGCATTTATGACCCTCAGGGCCGCCCCAAGGCCAAGCCCGACATTCTCTTGATTCATTTTGAACTGGGCTTTTGGATTTTCGAGTGTAAGGGCTGCAACCTTTACAATATCGAGGCCATCGACGGCAGCGAGTGGCGCATGCGCGAGTGGCACAGGGAAACCGAAACCCCTCTGGCGCAGGCCGATAATCAAATGTTTCAGATTAAGAATTGGCTGCAGCAAAATCTGGAAACTCGGCCTCTCCAAGCGCGCGTTGCCTGGCAATATCGGCTGGCTTTGCCTCGCATTCGGCGCCAAGAATGGCAGGAGCGCTTCGGGGATCCCCCTTTTACCGGCGCGCTACTTTTTGCTGACGATTTGGAAAACCCAGAGCAGTTGCGGCAAACTCTGTATGCGGCCAAGCAGGTCAATGGCGCTCCTCTCAACGCCACAGAATGGGAAGTGATCCTCAGAACGTTGGGGATAAAGCTGGGGGATCCCGGCGAAGACCCCGTATATGACTACGATCCGCAGGCGGTGATCCGGCGCGTCCAAGAAGGGATCTTCAAACTCGATGAAGACCAACGCAAAATTGCCACCCAATATCCTGAGGGGCCGCAGCGGTTGCGGGGCCTGGCGGGGACGGGCAAAACCGTAGCCTTGACTCGCAGGGCAGCCAAGATCCACGCTGACCACCCGGATTGGGACATCGCCGTAGTTTTCTACACCCGCTCTCTCTATGAGCAAATTCGCAGGCAAATCTCAGAAGTCTGTCAGAGCAAGTTTGACATCGAGCCAAATTGGGAAAGGATTCAGGTGATGCATGCCTGGGGATCCAAAGATCAGCTTGGGTTTTATCGCTTGCTCGCCAAAGAATGTGGCTTGCTGCCCAAAAGCTTGGAGCGGGCAAGGGCAGAGTTAAGGGATAAAAATGACCATACAACGGAGCCTTTCGACTATGTCTGCCAAGAGTTAGAAAAAGAAGCCAAGGAGATCCCTCAACTTTTTGACGCCATCTTGATCGATGAAGGTCAAGATTTGCCGCCCGCCTTTTACCGTTTAGCCTATCGAACTTTACGGGATCCCAAGCGGCTCTACTGGGCCTACGACGAAGCCCAGGGCATTGGCTCGCTGACAGTGCCGGGGGCAGCCGAGCTATTCGGGCGGGACGAGACGGGCAAACCCAAAGTGCAGTTGGGAGGGCGAGCCATCGTACTGCGCCATTGCTACCGCACTCCAAACATCATCCTCATGGCTGCCCATGCCATCAACATGGGTCTTCTGCGTGGAGGCCAGCCTTTGCAGGGGGTTACTCAAAAAGACCAGTGGGAAAACTTGGGTTACGAAGTGGTAGAAGGTGATTTTCGTAAGCCCGGATCCCCAATTACCCTCACCCGCAAGGCTTGCCATCCCGTCGATCAAGAAAACTTTGATCCCAAGGTGGATCCCCAGTCGTTGCTGGTCTGGCGTACCTTTCCTTCTGAGGAAGAGGAGCAGAAGTGGATTGCCCGACAGATCGAGCGCGACCTGAAGCAGTGGAGTTTCCGGCCGGAAGATCTTCTAGTGACAAGTGTAGCCAGCTTCAGCGCGAACAAACCCTACTGGGAAAGCCTAAAGGCCAGGCTCAAACAAAGAGGAATTAGCGCCCTCATTGCTGGCGAAGATGCCGATCGGGATATTTTCCGCTTGCCGGGGCATGTCACTCTAGCGGGGATCTTCCGGGCCAAGGGCAACGAAGCTTGGAAAGTCTACGTCTGCCAGTTTCAAAACGCCACCGAGCCGGGGCTAAGTGTAGAGGAGCAACTGCGCCGGCGCAATCAAGCTTTTGTGGCTCTGACGCGCACCAAGATCTGGTGTGTGGTTACAGGGATCTCCCCCAAAGATCAATTGGCTCCCGCCTTCCAAGAGCTGCGGCAGGCCAAGGAGCAGTACCCCTACCTACGCTTCCCGGCTTTTAACAAGGGATCCCTGCGGCGGCTTCTGGATCTGGAGGCAGAGGGTGCCTGAGAAACTCACAAGCTATCGCTTAAGGTCGGCTCTGTCACTATCCCCTAGGTTGCAAAGGTAGCCAAGGTGGAGGTGGCGAGAGGCGAAGGCTTTGACAGCCATGGGCAATTGCTTAGCAAAGTTGCAGGAGCTTGTCGGTTGACGAGCTGGATGTAAGATAGGGGATCTCAGTTTGAGCGGAGCCCATCGAGTCTAGTCATTCATAGCGTGATAGGTAGCCACTGCTGATGGCGATACACGGTTTAAGTAGCGGAAGATCCAGTACTTAAAGAGCGTGTCTAGAAAGACTGGAAAGGTAGCGATAAAGCCGTAGATGAAATTGCGGTTTTCAGGCAAGCCCAGGTGCTCGGCCAAACTACTTAACAAGACTTCCCAACCATGGGGAGAGTGGTAGCCAACAAATACATCGGTGAAGAGAATAATGATAAAAGCCTTGGCACTATCGCTCAGGCCATAGATGAGACGATCTAGGAAGGACTTAAGAACCTCAATTTCCTCACGGCCAACAAAGACTAGCCAACCAAATACCGCCAGAGATAGCAGATCAGCCAAGATATTCTTTAGGCCTTCTGAATTCTTACGGCTGTATTTTTGTAATAGCTCCTCTGCTTTCATGGAAAGTCGATCCTTTAGCTCTAAGTCCATATCTTCTGGGGATTGGTGGTGTAAAGCCCGCTCAAACTCTATTTTTTCCCTGAAAAAATCAAACTCTGAAACAGCTCTTTCTTGAAATTCGTAGCTCAAGGCCAAGAGAGTAGGCTGCTGAGGCTGCAGCCGATCCACCAATGGCCCAAACAGAAATTGCTTCGAGAGAATCTGGACAAGCAGTGGCAAGATGGCCAGTAGTAACAAGAACCGAACTGCCACCAGTGTTTGCGTGCGTTGGCTGCGGTACTCCTGGACCAGCTCTTCTTCTGCCTGCGAACTTAACTCTCGGAGGATTTGCTTAGCTGTGGACAAAATGGAGCGAGGCAGGAGGGCCGTTTTAGAAGCAACTGGGACCCCGTCATCGGTCAGATTGGTCTGAGCGGGGTTAGTCTTGATGCTTTGAGTTGAAGAGATTGACTCAGCTTGCTCTTGAGGTTTAGGTTGGGTGACGCTGGGCTTGGGTTGAGTGGCAGGGCGCTTGTAGCGAGAGATTACCTGATCGATAAACTCTAGTTTCTCCAAAATTGAAGGATCTTGACTTTGCCGTCTATTTTCAGACTCTTTGCCCCTGTATTTTACTTCTGCAGGAAAGTGAGGGCTCCTGCCATCTGATTCGGGATCAGGCAGGCGGGAAAAGATACTACTGGCTCTAAATTCTGCTAGACTAAGGTTAATCTGACGCAGGTTCTGGCGCAGTTGGATTTGGAAGTAGTGGCTAGTAACTTGGCCGTGGCTGCCGTTGCTACCGATGGATCCCCCCTGAAAGTAGCGGTCTTCAATGGCTTTGATGCGGAGGGCAGCCTGATAAGCCCGATCAAGAGAGCGAAGGGGAGTATTCGAGATCCACTGGCCGAGGCTGCTCAATACGGATTCCCTCATTGGTGGTTTTTCTCAGGCTTAATCTAAGTCTATTAAATTGTATAGGCAGGGATCTTTGGATTGGAAACGCATCCAAAGGAGCAGCGTTCAGGATCCCTTGAAGTGCTTGAGGGCAAAGGCACAGATCTGCAGCAGCCGCAAGCCATCCCGCAGATGGTGGATATTGGAGCGGCCATAGGTTCTGGGGAAATAGCGCACCGGGATGTCCAGGATCTTAAGGGTGCGCTTGGCAGCCCCTAGCAACAGGTCAAAATCGCCGAAGGGATCGAAATTCCCCCACTCTTGCCGCAGCTTGGCAATCTGACAGTAGTCCTCCCGCCAGAGGGCCTTGGTGCCGCAGAGGGTATCTTTGATGCGGATGCCAAGGATGTAGGAAAGAAGAGCGGCAAAAAAGCGGTTGGCCCACTGGTTTAGGCGGGGCATTGCCTCCGGCTTTAGAGGGTAAATCAGCCGGCAGCCATTGGCAAAATCACAGCGCCCGGAGGCCACCGCCCGGAAAAACTTGGGGAGGTCTTCCGCTTGGACAGTTAAGTCGGCATCGAGAATGATTACCACATCGCCGCTGGCTGCAGCAAACGCCTGGCGCACAGCATCTCCTTTGCCCTTCCCCTCCTGTTGCAGGGCGCGGAGGGTGCAGCTCCCCTGGTATTCGGCCTGAGTGCGCTGGATCTCGGCCCAAGTATCGTCGCTAGAGTGCCCCTCCACAAAAATAATCTCAGTGTGGGATCCCATCAGGGGCACCTGCTCCACGCAGCGGCGAATGTTGCCGGCTTCGTTGCGAGCTGGAATGATCACTGTGCAAGAGGGCTGTTCCGCAGGAGGCGGATCCCAGTTGGGATCCGGCTGGAGACGGGCAATGGTGTATTCCGTTAGGCAGAGGGCGTTGATCCCTGGCAAGGGGGCAATCAGGCGGTTAACCAGCGTTGAAAGCAGCGGGATCCGCCGCGGCAACAACAACCGCTTGCCCTGCTGGATAATCTCGTACCCCGCTAGGTGGAGCAAATTGGCTACATCTGCTGCCGAGAGCCAGTTGGCTGCCGGCAGGGGCCTGCGCTGCTTCAGAAGGGTTGCTAGGTTCAAAAGTGGCTCCCAAAGGGGATTGTGGTGGGAAAGAATGAGGCGAGTGCGCGGAGTGCAGAAACAGCGCAACTGCTCAAGAACCTGTTGAATATCCCTCAGGTAACTGAGAGTATTGACAAGCAAAATAGCGTCAAAAGGCTGGGCCAGGACGGGATCCCGCCTGTCCAACTTATGGAGGTCCTGCACGCGAAAGTGGAGGTGGGGAAATTGCTGCTGGGCCTGGGCAATGACCTCTACGTCTTGGTCGATCCCTACCCCGAAACTAGGCTGCAAAGCGTTGAGCAGCGCCCCCGTACCACAGCCAATCTCCAGAATACGGAGACCCGGAGGCAAGAAGAAGCGGTGCAGCCGCTCCAGATCCTCGTAGTAGTAGCGGTTCTTCTGTTGCCAGTAGTAGAGAGAGTAACTAGAGGCTGGCAATAGACTCCTTACCACCTCCGCTGCAGCAGTTTGCTGGCCGTCGAGTACGGGGATCAGCAGGGGGATAATCTTTGGCCAAGGCTTTAGCGGCGACGCACCCTATCTCTGTAGCTAACAATCACGATGGCGCCAAAGAGAAGACCCAGCACTACAGCACCGTATACCAGGCTCCAGAGGAAGCTAGCTAGTGAGGGAGTCATAGGAGAGTTTCCTCCGCGGGCAAACAGGCATTTCCAACTGCTTTTCGATTATACCCAGCTTTCTCCTAGCCATTACGGGCTAGGCTCGGTATTCTAGAGGGACCTCCTCTAGGGTTTGGCTGGTGCCGGCCAAGGGGTTGTCCGGAGTTAAAAAGAGCATACAGTGACATTCTTTCCGCTCCCGCATGGGTACGCAGGGACAGTTCCAATAGCCAGCCTTCACCTCTGCTTCTTTATCTTCGTAGAACCGGCAAGGACAGAGGGGAGCGCCTAGTTGCTCTTTGTGTAGAGCTAGGCCCTCAATTACTGCGGTTGTAATTGTTGGGTCAGAGCAGAAAAAGGTGCCGGTACGTCTAGCGTAGGTTTCTGCGAAATGCCGCATTAGATCGAAGGTTTTCTTCGAAGCCTTGTTGTAGCCACGACTTTGACTTTCCATAACAATTCCCAAGAGTGTAACCAGTTAGCTGCTGTCAGCCATTGGGTCTATCCTGCTCTTCGTTGTACAGCAGCCTTCTGGTCAATACAAACAAAAACGGCCCTACCGTTACACAAGGCAACATTTTGAGACAACTTCAACACATTCTCCAGAATAGAGAAGGCCGACTCTTCAGGGCACCACCAGCACAGGGCAGGGGGAGAGGTCGATGACGCGGTGGCTGACGGATTCGTTTTTCCGGCCTTCGGCTAGGGGATTGCCGCGGGATCCCATCACAATCAGGTTAATCTCTAGCTCGTCTGCCACGTCGCAGATGACAAAAGGAACCTTTCCCTCGCGATACTCGCTCTTGACATTTTGGATGCCAATCTGCTGGAGACCAGTCTCAGCCTGCTTGAGCAAGTTGTGGATACTTTGGCGGGCTTGCTCGACTTGCTCAGGGGTTAGTTCTGTAGTGTCTAGGACGGAGAGCAGATATACCTGGCTCTTGTAGCGCTGCGCTATGTCGGCCACCAGTGGCAGGGCGTGGCTGGTCTCCCGCGAGTTGTCGATGGGAAAGAGTACTTTTTCAAACATAACTACAGACCCCCCTTCCCCCTAGCTTCTCTCTGGGGCCGGAACACCTTACCTAATTCTACTTCCACTGGGGAGCTGGGTGGCCTCTTTCTTAGAGAGCCAGGCGGGATCCCTGACGCTCCACCAGCCTGGGCCGAGTCAGCCGTTAAAGTTTTCCGGAAGCCAAAGGGATCCGGGGGCGAAAATCCACTACTCTATTGGCGATCTGACCTTGGCCAGAGCTGTCTAATTGAGGTGCAACTGTGGAAACGGCCATCGAGTGGATTACCGCCCATGAGATCCTCGACTCACGGGGGCAACCGACCTTAGAGGCGTTGGTGGGCTTAGCCAATGGGGCCACCGGCCTGGCCCAGGTGCCCAGTGGCGCTTCGACCGGCACTTTTGAGGCCCACGAGCTGCGGGACGGGGATCCCAAGCGCTACGGCGGCAGGGGTGTGCTGAGGGCGGTGGAAAACATTCTTGGCCCCATCCAGTCGGAGCTACAGGGAGAAGATGCCCTCAACCAGGCCCGCATCGACCAGTTGATGATTGATCTGGATGGCACCCCCAACAAGTCGCAACTGGGAGCCAACGCCATCTTGGCGGTCTCTTTGGCCACGGCTAAGGCGGCTGCTAGTGCAGTGGGTCTGCCCTTGTACAGGTACCTGGGTGGACCCTTTGCCAACCTGCTGCCGGTACCCCTGATGAATGTGCTCAATGGCGGTGCCCACGCCGATAACAACCTCGATATCCAAGAGTTCATGCTGGTGCCTATCGGGGCACCCAGCTTTCGCGAGGCGCTGCGCTATGGGGCGGAGGTGTTTGCAGCGCTCAAACAACTGCTGCGGCAGAAGGGGCTGTCCACGGGGGTGGGGGACGAAGGCGGGTTTGCCCCCGATCTCCCCTCCAACGCAGCGGCTTTGGATCTGTTGATGACGGCTATTGAACGGGCGGGCTACAAGCCGGGGGAAGACATTGCCTTGGCCTTGGACGTGGCCGCCAACGAGCTGCTGCAGGATGGACAGTACCACTTTGAGGGCAAAGCCCGCAGCGCTGAGCAGATGGTGGACTACTACGAACAACTACTGGCCAACTACCCCATCGTCTCTCTAGAGGATGGGCTGGCGGAGGAAGATTGGGCCGGCTGGCAGGCCATGACCGCTCGGCTGGGATCGCGGGTGCAACTGGTGGGGGACGACCTGTTTGTAACCAACCCAGCCCGGCTGCAGAAAGGCATCGACAGCGGCGCCGCCAACGCCATTTTGATCAAGCTCAACCAGATTGGCACGCTGACGGAGACCGTCTCAACCGTGCAACTGGCCGTTCAGGCCGGCTTTCGCACCATCATCAGCCACCGCTCCGGCGAAACAGAAGACACCACCATCGCCGACCTGGCGGTGGCTACCCGCGCCGGCCAGATCAAGACCGGATCCCTCTGCCGCAGCGAGCGCATTGCCAAGTACAACCAACTGCTCCGCATCGAAGACGAGCTGGGGGAAGCGGCAGTCTATGCCGGCCGGGTGGGCCTAGGCCCTAAAGCTCGCTAACTCCCCTTCCATCCCCGGGGATCCCCAGCACCTGCACCAAAAAGGCCCAGCGGTCGGCGGTCTCTTCAATGAGCTTGCTGGTGGGCTTGCCAGCCCCATGGCCGGCTTTGGTGTCGATGCGAATGAGGATGGGCTGGGATCCCCCCTGGGCCGCCTGCAGGGCAGCAGCAAACTTAAAGCTGTGGGCCGGCACCACCCGGTCGTCGTGATCCGCGGTGGTGATCAGGGTGGCGGGATAGGCGGTGCCGGGTTTGAGGTTGTGCAGGGGGGAATAGGCGTAGAGGGCCTTGAATTCCTCGGGGTTGTCCGGGGATCCGTACTCCGAGACCCAGGCCCAGCCGATGGTGAACTTATGAAAGCGCAGCATGTCGAACACCCCCACAGCGGGCAGGGCTGCGGCAAAGAGATCCGGCCTCTGGGTCAGGCAGGCCCCCACCAAGAGGCCGCCGTTGCTGCCGCCGGCGATGGCCAACTTGGAGGGATTGGTGTAGCCATGGGCGATTAGCCACTCAGCCGCGGCAATGAAGTCGTCAAAGACCTTTTGCTTGTTGAGCTTGGTGCCCGCCTGGTGCCAGGCTTCCCCATATTCGCCGCCGCCGCGCAAATTGGGCTGGGCGTAAACCCCTCCCATCTCCAACCAGGCCACCAGGCCCACCGAGAAGCTGGGGGTTAGAGAGATGCCGAAGCCGCCGTAGCCGTACAGCAGGGTGGGGTGATCCCCTGTCCGCGCTAGGCCGCGGCGGTGGACAAGGAACATGGGAATGCGGGTGCCGTCTTTGCTGGCGTAGAACACCTGCTGCACCTCATAGGCGTGGGGATCGAAATCCACCTGGGGCTGGCGAAAGAGGGTGCTCCTGCCAGTGGTGAAGTCGTAGCGGTAGATGGTGGGCGGGGTGGTGAAGCTGGTGAAGGTGTAGAAGGTCTCAGTGTCGTAGCGCTTGCCAGCAAAGCCGCTGGCGGATCCCAGCCCTGGCAGGGGGATTTCCCCCAGGTAGGTGCCGTCTAGGGCAAAGGTCTTGATCTGGGTGTGGGCGTCTTTGAGGTAGAAGGCAACAAATTGATTGTGGATGAGGCTAACCCCTTGCAGGGTCTCCTCAGCCTCAGGGATCACCTCTTGCAGGTGCCCTGGGTTGTCGAGATCAAGGGCCACCAGTCGCCGCCGCGGAGCCTGGAAGTCCGTCAGCAGCCAAAAGCGGGAGCCGTCGTTGCCAACAAAGCTGTACTCGGCCTGGAACTCGCAAATGAGCTCCACCACCGGCGAGTTGGGATCCCGTAGGTCTTTGTAGAAGAGGAGGTTTTTGGGATCCGTGCCCCGCCAGACGGAGATGATGAGGTAGTTGCCATCTTCGGTAACCCCGCCAGCAAAGCCCCACTCTTTTTGGTCGGGGCGGTGATAGATCAAGACATCTTCCGACTGGGGGGTGCCGAGGCGGTGGTAGTAGAGCTTTTGGAAGTAGTTGGTACTTTCGTACTCGCTGCCGGGGGGTGGCTCGTCGTAGCGGCTGTAGAAAAATCCCTGCCCATCCCGTGTCCAGCTGGCCCCAGAGAACTTAATCCAGCACAGGTGATCCGGCAGGTCTTCTCCAGTTTCGATGTCCCGCACCTTCCACTCCTGCCAGTCGGAGCCGGAGCGGGAGAGGCCATAGGCTAGGTAGCGCCCGTCGCGGCTGATGGCAATGCCTGAGAGGGCTACAGTGCCGTCTTCCGAAAACGTGTTGGGATCCAGCAAAACCCGGGCTTCGCCCTCCAGGCTCTCTTGCGTATAGAGAACGCTCTGGTTTTGCAGGCCGTCGTTTTTGAAGTAGAAGTAGCGGCCGCCCTCTTTGAAGGGCTGGCTGTATTTTTCGTAGTTCCAAAGTTGGGTCAAGCGCTCCAGGAGCCGCTGCCGCGCCGGGATGCGTTGCAAGTAGTCAAAAGTTAGCCGGTTTTGCGCCTCGATCCAGGCCCGCGTCTGCTCAGAATCCAGATCTTCCAGCCAGCGATAGGGATCCGGCACCGGCTGCCCATGGTAGACATCGACAACGGTGGGATCCGGATGGCTAGGCGGGTAGTGAAGCATAGGGACGGAGCAACAAAGGGTTAATTCCACTATGGCAGAGAAGCCCAAGACCTTGACCTGGCAGGCCTAGGGGGCAAGCCCCGCTATAGTAGAAGCCAAGTTATAGAATGGGTTCCGTGCTTTCCCCTCCAGTTAGACGGATTGGCGCCTATCCCTGTGGCCAGGGCCACTACCGCTTCTCGGTGTGGGCGCCCTTGGTCGAACACGTGGAGCTCAAAATCATCAGCCCTGTCCAACAGGTCATCCCTCTGGCCCAAGATGAGCAGGGCTACTGGCAGGGTGAAGTGGAGGGGATCCCGCCGGGGCCAGTGGACTACCTCTACCGCCTACACACCTCAGGGGGGGTGGTGGAGCGGCCGGATCCGGCTTCCCGCTGCCAGCCCTACGGCGTCCATGGCCCTTCGCGGGTGGTGGATCCCCACTTCGACTGGCAGGATCAAGCCTGGAAGGGGATCCCGCTCTCCCAGTGGATCCTCTACGAGCTGCATGTAGGCACCTTTACCCCGGAGGGCACCTTTGCCGCCCTGATCCCCCGCCTGCCGCAACTGGTGGAGCTGGGGGTCAACGTGCTGGAGCTCATGCCGGTGGCCCAGTTTCCGGGGGAGCGCAACTGGGGCTATGACGGCGTCTACCCCTATGCCGTGCAGGTTAGCTATGGAGGAGCAGCGGGCCTGAAGGCGCTGGTCAATGCCTGCCACCAGCAGGGCTTGGCTGTCATTTTGGATGTGGTCTACAACCACCTGGGGCCGGAGGGGAACTACCTGCGGGACTTTGGCCCCTACTTTACCGACAAGTACCGCACCCCTTGGGGGGAGGCCCTCAACTTCGACGACCGCTATTCCGACGGCGTGCGGGAGTTTTTCCTGCAAAATGCCGAATACTGGCTAGAGGAGTTTCACCTAGACGGCCTGCGGCTGGACGCCGTGCATGCCATCTACGACTTCAGCGCCCACCCCTTTTTGCAGGAATTGGCAGAGCGGGTGGAGGCCCTGGAGGCGCGCACGGGCTGGCCCAGGGTTCTGGTAGCCGAAAGCGACCTCAACGACGTCCGCCTCATCACCCCCCGCGAGCAAGGGGGCTACGGCCTAGATGCCCAGTGGTGCGACGATTTCCATCACTCAGTTCACACCCTGCTTACTGGAGAAAAGACAGGCTACTACCAGGACTTTGGCCAATTGGAGCACCTGGCCAAGTCCTACCGCGAGAGCTACGTCTATTCCGGCCAGTACTCCCGCTACCGGGCCCGCCGCCACGGCAATTCCGCTCTCGCTAGGCCAGGCTCCCAGTTTGTAATCTGCATCCAAAACCACGACCAGGTGGGCAATCGCCGGCTGGGGGAACGCCTCAGCCAGCTCACCTCCTTCGCTGGCCTGAAGTTGGCCGCCGCTGCTCTGCTGCTGGCTCCCATGCTGCCACTGCTGTTTATGGGGGAAGAGTATGGGGAGGTGGCCCCGTTTCTCTACTTCATTAGCCACGGGGATCCCGACCTGGTGGAAGCGGTGCGCCAGGGACGCCGCCGCGAGTTCAGCGCCTTTGCCTGGCAGGGGGAGGTACCGGACCCGCAAGCGGAAGAGACCTTCCTGCGCTCGAAGCTCAACTGGGAACTGGCCACTGCTGGCCACCACCAGGTCTTGCGGCGGTGGTACCAAACCCTCATTCGCCTGCGCAAGACCCTGCCGCCGCTGCAAAACCTGGAGCGGAGTTCGGTGGGGGTGGAGCTGTTTGCTCCAAGCGGCCTGGCCCTGCACCGCCACCAGAGATCCCAAGCCGTTCTGGCCCTGTTTAACTTCAGCTCCGACCAAGCAGCCACCTACGCTCCATGGCCCAGCGGCCGGTGGGAGAAGCTTCTAGATAGCGGCGACGCCAAGTGGCTGGGCCAGGGATCCTCCCTGCCGGCAAAAAACCAAGGGGATCCCGTTGAGGTGCCGCCCTATGGGGTGGTGGTCTACAGCCAGTAATCCCGACCGCAGCCGTAGCGCCAGGCCTCGCGCCGCCGGTTCCAGAAGTAGTCTTGCGGGGCCCCCTCCAGGCGGTCGGCTAGCCTTTGCAGGAGCTCGTAGAGGCCAAGGGTGGCAAAGTGGCCCGCCCAGGCCACCAGCTCCGGCAGCCCTAGCCGGGGCAAAAGCGCGGCCACCAGGGCTGGATCTTGCCTCATCACCCCCCACAGTGCCTGGGCCAAGCCGCCAAACTGCACCACATCCTGCAAAAAGGGCCGCACCACCTGGGGGCCGGCGGCAACCATGGCTGCAAACACTCTGCTCAACAGGCGGTTAATGCTGTTGGGATCCCAGTTTTTCTCTCCCAAGGGAGGGATCATCGCCTTTTGAAAAAGCCAGGTTACCGCCACATTGGGCTGGTAGGGCTGCAGCAGGGCCAGGGCCGCCTGCTCCAACTGCCGCTGCACCAGCGCCTCGTGGATCCCCTGCTGCAGGCGATCCAGATGGCGCAACATTGCCCCAAAGCCGCCAAAGCTCAAAGGCGACTGGCTGCCGCTGCTGTCTCCTACCGCCAAAAGGCGATCCCAGGGCAGTTGTAGTGGGCTGCGGCGGTAGGCGGGGAAGACGCCACACAGCTTGCGCACCCAGCGGATCTGGGCCAGCTCGGCCCCCTGGTAGGCAGGGAGCAGCCGGCAGTAGTCCTGCCAGAGCTTCTCCAAACTGGGTCGGCGGGGATCCCGGTCGCAGTAGGTAAAGAGATAGGTGGTGCGGCCATCGCGGGCGGGGAAAGCCTCCCAAAAGGGCTGGTAGCCCTCCTGGGCGGGGGTAAAGCTGTAGAACAGATCCCCAGTGGGTTGCTCCGGCAGCCCCTGGGCGCAGGATCCCACCACCAGACAGACACTGTCCGGCGGCTGCCCTTGGCGGGCCTGGGCCGCAATGGGGGAGCGGTGCCCCATGGCATCCAGCAGCAGTTGGGCGCTGAGCTGGCCGGTGGTGGTCTGGATGCGGATCCCATCGGGGTGGACCGTGGCGCCTAGAAACCCGGTCTGCTCCCACACTTGGCCCCCCCAGGCCAGGAAATGCTGCTTGAGGAACTCCAGCAAGCTGACCGGATCCACGCCTACGTTCAGTACCCCTTCCACCCACCAGGTAGGGCCCTCCCCAAAGCCGATGCGGCCGCGGGGGTAGTGGGTCACCTGCACTGCCTCCCACTCGGCCGGCGTCAGCAGCTCCAGCTCCAGCAGCACCTGCAGCTCCTGCCGGGAGGTGTTCCACTCCTGCTCTCGCCCCCGCAGGCTCCCCCGCTCGATGAGGATCACCCGCCAGCCCCGCTTGGCCAAAGCTGCCCCCAGGAGAATCCCCAGGGTGCCGCCGGCAATCACCACATCGGCATCCCGGCTGCCCAGGCGCTCAGAACAGCGGTGCACCACCGCCGGAGGCAACACCGTTGGCCCCTGCCGCAGGGATCCCCACCAGGCCTCCAAGGCAGGCAGAGCTTCAGGGGGGGAGATGAGTTCAGCCATGGTGATTTCCTCCAGGCTAGACCAGCCCGCGGCTGTGGAGGCGACGGTGGATTAAAACCAACGTATCCGCCTCGCCCACGTTGCCCGGAAACAGCACCACCGGCAGGTTGGGAAAGCGGGGGTGATCCGCCGGCGTGAGCACCATGGAGATCCCTGGGTAGATCTGCCCCAGCAGCCGCACGGCCGGCAGATTGAGGCCGAGGCTGAGGGTGTCGTTGGAGGTGATGCCGCCCTTGCTGACGAGATAGCCAATCCCCTCCGGCAGCCCCTGCACAATGGCCACCAACAAACGAGAAACCCTCTCTCCAAAGGCCAGGCGAGCCTCTGGGGGGGCACCGTCGAACCTCACTTCTTCTCGGCTGGTGTAGACCACCGGCGTCAGGCCCTGCTCGTAGGCGCGCTGGACTTGGCTCAAGAGGGCCGGCAGCAGCTCCGCTTCGCGCCCCGGTTCCAACAGGCGCTTTACCTCCACCTCGATGCCCTGGATCCCTGGCTCCTGCAACAGGCGGGCCAACTGCTGGCTGGACTTTTGCACATGGGATCCCACGATCACCACCCCTGGCCGGTCGGAGCGGACAAACTGCCCCATCTGCTCTGGCGGAACCGGCTGCGGCGGCAACTGGGCTAGAGCCGTCAAGAGGCTAGCGGCACTGCGGAACAAAAAGCGCTTCCCCTGCTCCAGAGCCGCCCAAACGTCTTGGGCAAAACGGTCCAGATCCGCTTGAGTTTCTCCATCCACCACACAGCAGACATTCCCCTCTAGACCCAAAAGCTGCTCCAGACAGCCGGCGCGGATCTGCTCCAGCGTCAATCGCACCACCTGCTCAGCCCGGATCCGCCCCTGGGTTTTCTCCTGCACATAGTCGGGCAAATAGCTGTGGTGGTAGCCGAACACCGCATCGCGGGCAAACTCCGTTTCATGCACCGGCACCCAGCGGCCCTCCACCCGCAGGTAGTGGACGCTGTTGCGGGTGATGCGCCCTCCCTCAAAAAAAGCCGGCACCAGAAAATGGGCATCGAAAGGCCCCAGCTCCGCCGCCATGACATCGGTTTCCAAGGGGTAGTGCCCGCGCAGCGTCGAGTCGGAGCGGCTGACGAAGAGAGCCCCCTCCCACCCCAGCTCCCCCATGGCCTGCTTGAGGGCCCGGCAGACCGACCGCGTCACCTCGGCAGCCTTGGCCGGCGGCAGGGAGCGCGTGTTGGTGAGGATGAAGCGAATTGGCGAGCTATCCTGCAGCCCTAGCTTGAGCGTTTCCGCATCCCAGCGGGTCAGCAGCAGGCAACTGTGCATAGTCTGGGATCCGGTGGGATCATCATCCAGCACGACAATGGGGGGACGGGTCATCGGAGTCTCTCAGTCGAGAACAACAGCACAGCCCTCTGCCTCCAGACGGAGACAGCCTTGCAACCCCCCCACCCGCCTGCAACTTCTCTCCCAAGTTGGCTGCTCCCGCGATCCCTGCTCTGTTTTTTCTCTAACTTTTTCAATTTTTTTCCAGTCTAAAAGAATTTGCCATGATCGAGATCTAGGGGTGAAATCCACGGGCTTTGGGCGCTGCCAACGGCAGCAGCCCTCCTCTCCCATCTCCATCCATGGGGCAAGCTGAGCTGCAACTTCAGATCAAGCGGATCCAGCAGGACGTGCTGCGCATGGGGGCGCTGGCGGAAAAATCGCTGATCTTGGCCCAGCAGGCCCTGTTTGAACAGAACTTGGCCGCCGCTGAGCAGGCCATTGCCCAAGACAAGCAGATCGATCGCTTCTATCGCCAGATTGAGAAAGACTGTATTGACCTCATTGCCTTGCGCTCACCGGTGGCGCGGGATCTGCGCTGGATTAGCACCCTGATGCAACTGGTGCGGGACCTGGAGCGAATTGGCGACTACGCCAAAGACCTGGCCGAGGTGGCCCTGCGCCTAGCTCTCTACCCGCCGCCGCCGGAGCTAGGCCGCATTCGCGTCATGATGCAGCGCTGCCAGAAAATGCTCAGCCATAGCCTGGCGGCCCTGACGGAGTTGGATGCCGAGCTGGGCCGGCAACTGAAGCGGGAAGATGACGCCGTTGATGAAGACTACACCAACCTCTACAATACGTTGGCGCAGCAGTCTGACATCAGGGGATCGATCGAGCCTATCCTGTTGATGTTGCTGGCAATCCGCTACCTAGAGCGTCTGGCCGACCACTGCACCAATATTGGTCAGCGCGTGGCTTTTATCGTTACCGGCCATCGCGACTAACGCCGACGGGTTGGCTCTTGTGATGTCTTGCCTCCCTTTTGCTAATACCCCCGATGGACTTCTCGCGGATTTTTCATCATTTTCTCTCTCAACCTGCCGAGCAATGGACCGACAAGGATACGTTGCTGGCTCTCTTGCCGTCCTCTGATCCGGAAGCGCCGGAAATGCTCGAGATTGCCCTAGACGGCCTAGTGCGGGCGGGGTTTCTCGAACAGACAGGGGATCCGCCCCGCTATCGGCGTAAGCCGGATGAATCTTTGGTAGTAGGGCGCCTGCGCTGTTCCAGCAAGGGCTTTTGCTTTGCCGTTCGGGATGAGCCGGGGGCAGAGGATGTGTACATCCACGGCAGCAACCTCAGCGGCGCTTGGAACGGGGATCAGGTGGTGGTGCGGATCACCAAACCAGGCAATCGCCGCCGCAGCCCGGAGGGGGAGGTAGTAGCTGTGGTGGAACGGGCCAATCGCACGCTGGTGGGCCGCCTCAAGCAGACGGAGGAAGGTTTCCGGGTAGTGCCGCTAGATGATCGGCTGCTGTTCGAGCTGGCTCTAAGCGAGCCGCGCCCTTCCGCATCAGGGCTGGCAGAAGGTCAGGTGGCCTATGTGGAAGTGGAGCGCTACCCCCTGGGGGATTTGCCCCCCCTGGGCAGGGTTCGCAAGATCTTGGGCCATGGGCCGGAGGCCTCCATCGATGTAGATTTGGTCTGCTGCAAATACGACCTGCCGCAGGAGTTTCCTCCAGCCGTGCTAGAGGCGGCGGCAACTCTGCCCAAAAAGCTGAGCCGCTCCGACCAAAAGGGCCGTCGCGATCTGCGGGATTGGTTTTGCATCACCCTGGAGCCGCTAGACTTGCAGCACCCCCACGGCCTCGAGCCCAACGTGGCTGTTTCCTTGCAGCGGCAAGAAGAGGACAGTTGGCTGCTGGGGATCCACATTGCCGACGTGGCCTACTGGCTGGATCCGGATCACCCGCTGGAGCAGGAGGCCCAGCGGCGCACTGCCACCGTTTACCTGGATAGTGCGGTGCTGCCGCTTTTCCCGCCGGAAGTCCACAACCGCCTAGCTCTGTTACCGCACCAGGAGCGCTTGGCCTATTCGTTGCTGTTGACCCTCGACGCTGAGGGAGCGGTGCGGAGCTTCGAGATCCACCCCAGTCTGGTGCGAACGCGGGCTCACCTCTCCTACGGCCAGGTGCAGGCTCTCCTAGCCACCGCCGCGGATCTGGACCCCGATGAGAAAGTGCCAGAGTTGATGGTCCTGCTGCAGAACCTGCTCCGCCTCAGCCAAGTCCTGCGGGTTAGGCGCCACCAGGCAGGCGGGTTTGACCTGCCCCTGCTGGATTTGCTTACCCCCTACTCTGCTGATGAAAGCGGCTATGGGCCCCTGCTCATTAGCGATCGCCTGGGCGCCCACGCCCTCATGACGGAGGTGCTGCTGCTGGCCAACCAAACCCTGGGCCACCACCTGCGCCAATTGGGGATCCCTTCTTTAGCTCGCGTGCAGCCGCCCCCTACCGCCGAGGCCCTGCAAAACTTTTTGCGCCTGGCCAACGCCATGAAGCTGGATCTGCATTTGCAGGATCCGGAAGCCGTAAGCTTGGCTGATTGGCAGCGAATTTGTGTTCGCATTACCGCTCCTGACGTGCTGGCTTCGGGGAATAGTCCAGCCTTGGTGGCCCAGTTGTTATCAACTTTGCCCCCCGTCGAGTATCGCCTCCAGCCTCTGCAGGAACCCCTGGGGCACTTCGGCCTTGGCCTCCTAGAGCCCTATGCCACCTTTACCGCCCCCTTGCGCCGCTATGCTGACCTGCTCAACTTGCGGGCTCTGGATCTGGCCCTGCGCAAAGGGCGCAATCGGCGTAGCCCCCGCTCCAAAACCGTGGTGGATCTGCACGGCCCCAGCGGCTACGGCCACATCGACTGGCAGGTATTGCCGCCAAAAGTGCATGAGGAGTGGCAGGCCTTTCTCCAGGCGCAACTGCCCAAGATCCAGGCGGGGTATCAGCTCCATCAACAGGCAGAGCGGGAGCTGATGGGCTTGAAGCGGTGCGAGTTCCTGCAGAAACACCTGGGGGAGACCTTCCCCGGCCTGATTGTCAGCGTCCAGAACTACGGCTTTTTCGTGCTGGTGGACCCGATTTTGGCAGAAGGGCTGGTGCGGGTGAGCACGCTGAAAAACGATTGGTACGAATACCGAAAACAAGCCCTGGTGGGGCGAAAAACCCGACGCCAGTTCCGCCTGGGAGATCGGGTGGAGGTGCAGGTTAAGAACGTGGATTACTACCGCCAGCAAATTGACCTGGCGGTGATTGGTGAGGGCCGCCCCTCCGAAGAGGAGGAATAAGGCGGGGATCCACCCATCAATTGCGGGGGGAGAGGACGGTTGTTGCGAACTCTGGCGCTGGCAAAATAGGCGATACCTGGCTATAGGAGGCCAGGAGGGCTTCCTCAATTCGGCAGCAAGGGCTAAGGGCCTCTTGCCTGCCCTCTGTGTGGTCTTCCTGTACACTAAGAAAAAACTTCTGCCAAACCCCTATGCAGCCCACCAATCCCAACCAATTTACCGAGAAAGCCTGGAGCGCCCTTGTCCAATCCCAAGATGTAGCCCGGCGGCACCAGCAGCAGCAGCTGGAAACCGAGCACCTGCTGATTTCCCTCCTGGATCAGGAGGGCGGGCTTACCCAGACCATTTTGCAGCGGGCTGGCATCGATCCAAGGCTGGTGCGGGATAGAGTGGAAAGCTTTATCAACCAGCAGCCCAAGCTGGCGCGGGTGGATCAGCTCTACCTGGGCCGCGGCCTGGAGACTACGCTGGATCGGGCTGAAGAGTTTCGCAAAGAATACAAAGACGACTTCATTTCGGTAGAGCACTTGCTTTTGGGATCCCTGGACGACGAGCGGGTAGGCAAGCGGGTTCTAGCGCCCCTCGGCCTCACTGTAGAGCGCCTCAAGCCCGTCATCCAGCAGGTGCGGGGCAAGCAGCGGGTTACCGACAAAAACCCCGAGTCCCGCTACGAGGCCCTAGAGCGCTATGGCCGCGACCTCACCAAGGCTGCTCGTGAAGGGAAGCTGGATCCGGTGATTGGGCGGGACGACGAGATCCGCCGCGTCATTCAGGTGCTCTCCCGCCGCACCAAAAACAACCCCGTGCTCATCGGCGAGCCGGGTGTGGGGAAAACTGCCATTGTTGAGGGCCTGGCCCAGCGCATCAACCGGGGGGATGTGCCAGAGTCCCTGAAAAACCGGCGGGTCATTGCCTTGGACATGGGCGCCTTGATTGCCGGCGCCAAGTACCGCGGTGAGTTTGAAGACCGCCTCAAAGCCGTGCTCAAGGAGGTTACCGAATCAGAAGGGCAGATCATCCTCTTCATTGACGAGCTGCACACGGTTGTCGGGGCGGGAGCTGCCGAGGGGGCGATGGATGCTGGCAACCTGCTCAAGCCCATGCTGGCCCGGGGTGAATTGCGCTGCATTGGCGCCACCACCCTAGATGAGTACCGCAAACACATCGAAAAAGACGCCGCTCTCGAGCGCCGCTTCCAGCCGGTGTATGTGGATCAGCCCTCTGTGGAAGACACCATCTCCATCCTGCGCGGCCTCAAAGAGCGCTACGAGCTGCACCACGGGGTCAAGATCAGCGACTCGGCCTTGGTGGCGGCAGCCGTTCTCTCCAACCGCTACATCTCCGAGCGCTTCCTGCCCGACAAGGCCATCGACCTGGTGGATGAAGCGGCGGCCAAGCTCAAGATGGAGATTACCTCCAAGCCCGTTGAGCTGGACGAGATTGACCGGCGCATCATGCAACTGCAGATGGAGGAGCTCTCCCTCAAGAAGGAAGACGACCCCGCCTCCAAAGAGCGCCTGGGCAAAATTGAGCAGGAGCTGGCCAACCTGATGGAGCGGCAGCGGGAGCTGAGTGCCCGTTGGCAGATGGAAAAAGACGCCATCGAGCGGCTGCAAAGCCTCAAAGCTGAGCGGGATGCCGTCAAGCTGCAGATTGAACAGGCAGAACAAAAATATGACCTCAACCGCGCTGCCGAGCTCAAATACGGCAAGCTGATGGAGCTGGAGCGGCAGATCCAAGAGCAGGAGGCCCACCTGGCCAAGCTGCAGGCCAACGGCGAGCCCTTGTTGCGGGAGCAGGTGACGCCCGAAGACATTGCCGAGATCGTCTCCCGCTGGACCGGGATCCCGGTCACCAGCTTGATGGAGTCGGAAAAGCAAAAGCTGCTGCGCCTGGAAGCCCACTTGCACCAGCGGGTGGTGGGCCAGGACGAAGCGGTAGCCGCCGTAGCCGCTGCCATTCGGCGGGCCCGCGCTGGCCTTAAGGATCCCAATCGGCCCATTGGCTCCTTCCTGTTCATGGGGCCCACCGGCGTTGGCAAAACGGAACTTGCCCGCGCCTTGGCGGAGTTCCTCTTCGACACCTCCGAGGCGATGGTGCGCATCGACATGTCCGAGTACATGGAGAAGCACGCTGTCTCTCGCCTCATCGGCGCCCCGCCAGGCTATGTGGGCTACGAAGAAGGCGGGCAGCTCTCGGAAGCGGTGCGGCGGCGCCCCTACTCGGTAGTGCTCTTTGACGAGGTGGAGAAAGCCCACCCCGATGTCTTCAACATCCTGCTGCAGGTGCTGGACGATGGCCGCATCACCGACTCCCAGGGGCGGACGGTGGACTTCAAAAACACCATCATTATCATGACCAGCAACATTGGCAGCGAGCTGATTCTGGAAATCGGGGGCGATGAGAGCCGCTACGAGGAGATGAAAAGCCAGGTGCTGGCCATGCTGCGGCAGCACTTCCGGCCAGAGTTCCTCAACCGGGTGGATGAAATCATCATCTTCCATGCCCTCACCAAAGAGCAGATTCGCCAGATCGTCAGCCTGCAGATGCGGCGGGTAGAGCAGCTGCTGGCGGAGCAACAAATTGAGATTGTCCTCACCGAAGAGGCCAAGGACTACCTGGCCGAGCTGGGCTACGACCCCCTGTTTGGAGCTCGCCCGCTGAAGCGGGTGATCCAGCGGGAGATTGAAAACCCCCTCGCCACCAAGCTGCTGGAAAACGAGTTCCTGCCCGGCGACCGCATCCTGGTGGATGTGGCCAATGAGCGGCTGGTCTTCCGCAAGATTGGCTCTCAGCCCAGCCAAGAGCCGCCTGCTGCCGTAGCCGTCAGCTAAGTCGGTTAGAGGCTAATTACCTGGTCAGGTGGGTTGTCTTTTAAGGCCGCGTAGAGGTCGGGAAAGCAGCCCACCTGTACGCCTTTGACCACATTCTTGGGAACGCAATAGCCTGGCTCCTTGCGCCCCTGGCCCTTTGAGTCGCACCACTTGGGTTCCCCTTCCGCCAGGTTGCGCTCCAGGGCGCACATGTCACACATCATCAGCAAAATCTTTTGCGCTTCGGCAATCTTGGCCAGACGCTCGCCAATGGGATCCCCCTGCCGCAAGACAAAGCAGTTGTCGTCAAAAAAGAACATGCCCACCACTTCCGCGCCGTGTACCCCTGCTTCTAGCTGCGGCAGGATCATCTGGCCCAGCTTGTAGGTGCCGCCGCGAGGGGTGATGAAGACGTAAGCAACTTTCATACCTGTCTAAAGCTGCAATTATCACTGATTATCACTTTATCACTCAGGTAAACTCCCCACACTGAGGCCAGCCCAGAGAGCCCAGTAGCCTCCTGGTGCCCTGGGTTGACTCCCAACTCCAAGCGCCCATAGAGTCTGCCTCCCTCTGCCAGCTTCGCCTTAGAGGGCGCCCAACTGTTGAGTTGACGCTGCTCAGTCTCAGTCAGGGCTGCCTTTCCCCCAGGCTTGCCCTCAATCGGCAGCCGCTTTTGGCTGGAGGAGAGAGGCGCTAGGGCAGAGATCGGCCAGGAAGCACTGCTTGCAGAGAGGCTGGCGGGCGGTGCAGATGGCTCGTCCGTGGTCGATAAGGCGAAGTGACCAATTCTCCCAATCCCCCTGCGGCAACAACTGCATGAGATCCCGCTCAATACGCAGGGGATCCTCGTGCTTAGTAAGGCCAAGGCGGCGACTGAGGCGCTTGACGTGGGTATCGACCGTTACGCCAGCGTTGATGCCAAAGGCGTGGGCTAGGACCACGTTGGCCGTCTTGCGGGCCACTCCTGGCAAGGTCAGCAGCTCCGGCATGGTGCGGGGCACCTGGCCGCCAAAGTCTGTCAAGATCTTGCGACACGCCTCCTGGATGTGTTTGGCTTTGTTGCGGTAGAAGCCGGTGGGTCGGATTAGAGCCTCAATCTCCTCCCGCGGGGCGGTTGCCAGAGCCTGGGCATCGGGGAAGCGGCGGAACAGCTCGGGTGTTACCTGGTTAACCCGCTCGTCAGAGCACTGGGCTGACAAAATCGTGGCCACCAGCAGTTGCAGCGGCGTCTGGTAGTGGAGGGTGCACTTGGAGTTGGGGTAATGGCGCTTTAGGCGAAGCAAGATCTCCAAGGCCCTTTGGCGTAAAGCCCGCTTACCGCTCATTGGCAACTAGCCTGACCCGGTGACAATGGCAAGGGTATCTTTGAGGATCAGCACCACCCCTAGTCCCAGGAGAAGCACTAAGCCTGTCTGCATCACTCGTTCTTCAACCTCCTTGGGTAGCCGCTTGCCGCGGATGGCTTCCAAGAGCAAAAAGGCAAGGTGCCCTCCATCCAAGGCAGGCAGGGGCAACAGGTTAAGAACAGCTAAGTTGATGCTAATCAGGGCAGTGAAATTAAACAAACTGGCAAGGTCATCTCGCGCCAGATCGGCGCCAATCTTAACGATCCCCACTGGCCCCGATATCTGCGCGGCTGTGTTTTGGAAGTTCCGCAGAAGTTCCTGCAGGCCAGTGAGATTCATCATCACCAAGCGCTGGTAGGCGTTCCCAGCTTCGGTCAGGATCTCTCCCAGGTTTTGGGCTGGGCGCAGCCTCACCTCCTGATTGGGCGCTAGACTGACCCCAATGGCTACCCTTTCCCCTTGCCGCTCCGGGACTACTGTAATCTGCAGCGGCGCCTCTTCCCCTTTTCGTTGCACTTGTAGGGGAAGGGGCTGGTTTTCGCTACTGCGGATCAGCGTCTGAAAGTCGTTGAGAGCGGCCAAGGCCGAGGCTGCATCGGCAAGAGTGCTGTAGTCGCGGTCAGCTGCCCGCAGCACCACATCCTCTGCCTGCAGGCCCGCCCGCTCGGCTGGGCTGTCTGGGGTTACCTGAGTAATGAGAATGCCAGGCTGGATGCGCGTAACTGAGGGGATCCCCAGCAGAGCAAACATCAGCACCAGCACCAGGTAGGCAAAGGCCAAGTTGGCCAGTACCCCCGCACTCATCACCACCAGGCGATCCGCAACGGGGCGGTTTTTCAAGAGATCCGGGTCATCGGGCGGGTAAGGGGAGTGCTCGTCATCGTCAGGAAAGCCGACATAACCCCCCAAGGGCAGAGCACGAATGGCGTACTCGGTTTCTTTGCCCTGGTAGCGCCACAGCACAGGGCCAAACCCCAGCGAAAAGCGGTTGACGTGGATCCCTTGCAGTTTGGCTGCCAGAAAGTGCCCCGCCTCGTGCACCAGAATGAGCAGAGCCAGGATGGCAATGGAAAGGAGAACTGGCATGGGCTGGCAACGAGATAGGTGCCGTCTTAAGAGAGGGGAGTCAAGCCCAAGGTTTACTGGCAGGGATCCTCAGAACACCTGCTCCACCTCGAGGATGTCGGGAATGCTCTCCCGTAACTTGCGCTCAATGCCCATCTTCAGGGTCAGGGTGGAACTGGGGCAGGCGCCACAGGCCCCCTGCAGGCGCAGCTTCACCACTGGGCCATCGATCTCCACCAGCTCTACGTTGCCGCCATCAGCTTGCAGGTAGGGGCGTAGCTCGTTGAGGACTTTTTCCACATTTTCGGCAGTCAGTTCTAAGGTTTGGGCCATGGTTCCTTTTACCTTGCTTGGTGACGTTTTAATTAGGCGGGCAAGGGAGTGCTCTCCTTCAGCATAGCCTCCTTTTTCTGGCGTTTGGGAAGGAGATCTGCCTCCAAACCCAAGACTAGAATAAGGGGCAGGCTCGCCCATTGCCGAGAGCCTACTCCCCCCAGCAAGGGCACTTTCTACAGTATGTTGGACGTCATCCTGATTGCAATCTTCATCTTAGCGGGGTCAGGTCTTGGGTTCTACGGCCTGGATTTGCTTCCCCCTGCTGCTCTTGAAGGAGCCAATGTCGAAGGGGCGCGCGTGGTTACTGGCGGCTTCGGGGCCTTGGCAGGTTTGGCGCTGGGAGCCCTGGTGCGCTGGGGCTACCGCCGCTTCGAGGCCAACGTCCGCTCGCTGCCACCAGATGTGTTAATTAGCCGCTCGGTGGGATTGGTGATTGGCCTAGTGATTGCCAACCTGGCTATGGCTCCGGTTTATTTGCTGCCCCTACCCCAGGAGCTGAATAATTTTCTGGAACCGCTGGCATCTGTCTTCTTTAGTCTCTCCTTTGCCTACTTGGGAGTGAGTTTGGCCGACACCCACGGCCCGGCCCTGTTGCGCCTATTCAACCCCAACTATGCCCTACAAGCGGCAGCAGAAGGGAGTGTGGTGGCAGCCAGCCCCAAGGTCTTGGATACCAGCTCCATCATTGACGGACGCGTGGCCCAGTTGATTGAGAAGGGCTTTCTGGAGGGAACGCTGGTGATCCCCCGCTTTGTCATCTCCGAGCTACAGACTATTGCCGACAAGGCCGATCCCCAAAAACGGGAGCGGGGTCGTAGAGGGCTGGATACGCTGCAAGCCCTGCGCCAGGCTAACCCCGAGCGCTTTGTTATCCACGAAGCCAACTATCCTGACCTAAACACGGTCGATGAGAAACTGGTGCGCCTTGCCCAAAGCGTGGGCGGGACACTGGTAACCACCGATTACAACCTAAAGAAGGTAGCCCTGCTGCAAGGAGTCAAGGTGCTCAATGTCAACGAGTTGGCTGAGGCTTTGCGACCTATCTACCTTGCTGGCGATAGCTTTGATATCAAAATTACCCGTGAGGGCAAGGAGCCAGGCCAGGGGGTAGGCTATCTGGAAGATGGCACGATGGTGGTGGTGGAAGAAGGACAGCGCGCTGTAGGCAAAACTCGCTCGGTAGTGGTTACCGGCTCCATTCAGACCTCGGCAGGGCGGATGCTCTTTGCCCGCCTCAACACTAAAGACTCCGACCCCACCACCTCAGCCTCCTCGGCAAAAACCTAAGTTCTGGGTCCAAGGAGCTTGGTTTTTTCAAGGCAAGGTGGGCGTGTTTCCAGCGGATCTCATTCTCTACACGCAGGATCGCCAGCAGCGTTTTCAAAGTTTTTACTGGGAAGGGGCTGAGAGCTATGGTATCCACCCCCCGCAGATTGTGGCCGGGCAGCAGAGCTGGGAGGTGGTCAATGGGGAGGAGTACCAAGCCAAGCTAAGCCAGGTGTTTGCACAAGGGGATCCCTTGCAGCACGAATGCCAAGTCCTCTCGCCCCGCTACAAGCTGCATTTGCATCTTTGCCTCAACCCCGTGCGGGATACGGAGGGGGAGGTGGTAGCAGTTGCGGTGGTGGGCAAGGTGTTGGGGGCAACGCCTTTCAATTTGGCTGGAGGGACAAGCAAGCCCCCCAGCTTGCCGTACTCCTTTCTCAGTGAGCCGCTTCAGGCGGTTACAGCTCAGCTCATGCGCAGCATTGGCCACTCTGCCGGGATCCGCGAGCTGGGCCAGCAGACGGTGGAGCAGTTGGGGCAGCTGTTTGGGGTGGATCGCTGTCTGCTAGCCCTCTACGAGACAGGGCAGGATTCCCTAACAGTGAATGCTGAGTACCGCCGCTATCCGGAAACTCCCTCGCTGCTTAACCAGACTCTGCGGTTAGGGGATCACCCCCATTTGCTCCAGGCCCTTAGACAGGAAGAGCCAGTGGTAACAGAACGCCACCTGGCTGTGGCCATGTCCTACCGCGGCTACCCCAACAGCTTGCTTTGGCTAGAGGTGCTGCCCCCCAAGACTGCGCCTGCCTGGCAGAGCGGCCACCTCCAGGTGCTGCAGATTATTGCCACCTACTTGGGTACTGCCATCGCCCACGCTAGCTTGCTGGAGCAAAGTCGCCAACTGGCCACCCGTCTGCAACTGGCCAACCAAACCTTGCTTCAGAAAAACAAAGAGCTGGAGCAAGCCCGTGCCCAAGCAGAATCGGCCAACCAGCTAAAAAGCCAATTTCTGGCCAACACCTCCCACGAGCTGCGTACACCTTTAAACAGCATCATTGGCTTCATTAAGTTGGTGCTGGACGGGCTGGCCGAAAGCCGAGAAGAGGAGCTGGACTTTTTGCAGGAAGCCTACCGCTCTGCCCTGCACCTGTTGGCTTTAATCAACGACGTACTGGATATTGCCAAAATTGAAGCAGGCAAGCTGCAGTTGCACTTTCAACCCTGCGACCTGCAAGCCCTCTTCAAGGATGTGGAGGCCAAAACCAGTTTGCAAGCTAGTCAAAAGGGACTGCAGCTTAGCTTCCACCTGCCCCTTACGGAAGAGCCAATTTTGCTCTATGGCGACTACCAGCGCCTGCTGCAGGTGATGCTGAATCTAGTGGGCAATGCCATTAAGTTTACCCCCAAGGGCTCCGTGACGGTGCGAGCTGACCTCCTACCTGGCGAGCCGGGGATGGCCCGCATCCGCGTGATTGACACTGGGATCGGTGTGTCGTTGGAAAAGCAGCAGAAGCTGTTTCAAGCTTTTACCCAAGTGGATGGCTCCACTACCCGCCAGTACGGGGGGACTGGCCTAGGCTTGGCCATCAGCCAACGCCTAGTGGAGGCCATGGGGGGCGAGATCAATTTCTACAGCCTGGGGGAGGGGTTGGGCTCGACCGTTACCTTTACCGTGCCGCTCTACCGCCGGCCCATCCTAGCCAGGGATCCCCATCCGCCCCAGGAGAAGATGCGGATTTAACCATGCCCTATCCCCGCAAACGCTTTGGCCAGCACTGGCTCAAGGATCCTGCCGTCCACGCGGCAATTGTGGAGGCTGCCCAGTTGCCACCACCCCAAGAGGGCAGGGATCCCCCCTGGGTGCTGGAGATTGGCCCTGGCACAGGGCAGTTAACACGGCGCCTGTTGGCCCGGGGCGTCCAGGTGGTGGCAGTGGAGATCGATCGGGATCTGTGCCGCTTGTTGCGCAAGCGCTTTGCCAATGAGCCCCGCTTTCAGCTGTTGGAGGGGGATTTTCTGCGCCTGCCGCTCCCGCCTCAGCCCCGCCTACTGGTGGCCAATATCCCCTACAACCTCACCGGCCCCATTCTAGAGAAAGTTTTGGGATCCCCCGCCCAGCCAGTGAGGCAGTTTGAGCGCATCATCTTGATGGTGCAAAAAGAGCTGGCTGAGCGCCTGCAGGCCGGCCCTGGTAGCAAAGCCTACGGTGCCCTAAGCGTACGGGTGCGTTACCTAGCCGAGTGCGAGCTTATCTGCCGCGTGCCCCCCAGCGCCTTCCAGCCCCCTCCCCAAGTGGAATCGGCGGTGGTTCGCCTTACCCCCCGCCCCGCCCCCACTCCCGCCCGCGATCCCTGCTGGTTCTCCCAGCTGGTTTGCCGGGGCTTCTCCAGCCGCCGCAAGCAGCTGGTCAATGCTCTGCAGGGCCTGGTGGATCGCCAGGTTGTTGCTGCGGCCTTGGCCCAGCTCCACCTCAGCCCCACGGCCCGCGCCGAAGAACTGGATCTGCCGGATTGGCTGGCCCTGAGCGATCTGCTACTGGAGCAGACCCCTAAGCTGGCTGCCGTTTCTGGCAGGGAAAACGCGCTAGGGTGAGGAAGAAGTTCCCAAAGCTTCCCAGGAACCCATGCTCAACAACCAAGGCAAGCAAATCCTTGTAACTGGCGGTACCGGCGGGCTGGGGTTGGGAGTAACCCCCGTGCTCTTGGACACAGGGGCAGAGCTGACCTTGACCTACCGCCAAGAGGAGGAGCTGGCGGGCTTGCGGCAGCGCCTGCCAGCCCAGAGCCTAGAGCGGGTGCGCTTTGTGCAGGTGGATCTGCTGAATGAAGCCGCCGTAGCCCAACTCGTTGACGATCTGCCCCGCGTCGATGGCTTGGTGCACCTGGTGGGCGGCTTTGCCATGGGCCCCACCCACGAGTACAGCTTAGAAAATTGGCGACGTGACTTTGACCTCAACCTCACCACCACGTTTTTGGCCTGCAAGCACAGCCTGCGCAAAATGCGGCAACAGGGCTATGGGCGGATCGTGACCGTGGCCTCCCGAGGGGCAGTGGAGCCCGGATCCCAACTGGCCGCCTACTGCGCTTCCAAAGCCGGAGTCGTGGCCCTGACCCGCACCATTGCTGCCGAGACCAAAGGGATGGACATCACGGCCAACGTCATCTTGCCTAGCATCATCGACACCCCCGCCAACCGCGCTGCCATGGGCTCCGAGCAGGCGGAGCTGTGGGTAAAGCCGGAGTCGATTGGCCGGGTGATTGCCTTTTTGGTTTCCGAAGCAGCACGAGATCTCAGAGGAGCAGCGATCCCAGTGTACGGCAATATCTGAGCTGCTTGGTTGACCCAGCTGCCAAGCACCTTCCATGATAGGAAGTACAGGCTTATTCTTGTGCCGCTCTTTATCTATGCTGAAGCAATGGTTCTCGGGTGGCTTACGTCGGCAAATTGGCCGCATTGAGGTAGCAGGAGTTATCGATAGCAAAACCCGGGAGCGGGTTCTCAGAGCCTTGAAGGAGGTGGAGGAAAAGCAGATCCCTGCTGTGGTGCTGCGCATCGATAGCCCAGGCGGGACAGTGGCGGACTCGCAGGAAATCTACAACGCCCTTGTGCGCCTGCGAGAGCGAAAAGGTATTCCTATTGTGGCCAGCTTTGGCAACATCGCCGCCTCAGGGGGAGTTTACATTGCCATGGGAGCGGAAAAAATTGTCAGCAACCCTGGCACCATCACCGGCAGCATTGGTGTTATCATTCGCGGCAACAACCTCGAACGGCTGCTGGACAAAATTGGGATTTCTTTTAAGGTGATTAAGTCCGGTCCCTACAAAGATATTCTTTCCTTTGATCGTGAGCTGACTCCCGAAGAGCGCAACATCCTCCAAGAGCTAATCGACATCACCTACAGCCAGTTTGTGCACACCGTTGCAGCGGCGCGACGACTGAGCGTGAATGTGGTCAAAACCTTTGCTGATGGCCGCATTTTCAGTGGCGAGCAGGCTCTGCACCTGGGGGTAGTTGATCGTTTGGGAAGCGAAGAAGATGCTCGCCTTTGGGCAGCCGAACTGGCGGGGCTGCCGCCGGAGACTAAGTTCTACGATCTACTGCCCCGACGCAGGGGCTGGGCTCGCTTCCTGCCTGCGGCAGAGGCCCTGGAGCGGCTACAGTTTGAGGTCAGTACCTCTGGCTTGCCGCTGTGGCTCTACACCGGTTTATGAACTACCCCACCGCGTAGGCGCGTGGGGTTTCCTCACCCGCTTGACAGCAGAGCTTTTGTCTCTTCTTCTGCCCCAGTTGCTTCATCGATCCCGTGTACCGAGCCTCCGAAGTAGAGCTGAAGCATCCAAGACTCACGAGGCTGGTTCCCAACCCCAGTTGCCGTTCGCGGCAGCGGGACGGAGTCCAATTAACGGCAACGTTGTACAGTACCATCACCGTCCCCCTGTCCCTCTCTATCGCAAAACCACAGGCAGGGCAGACATGGTAACGGTTACTCAGGTCTGC
>NZ_JANSIU010000008.1:0-123154 GCF_047462275.1 Synechococcus sp. H70.2 | reverse complement strand
AGTTGTGTATAAGATACAGTGGCCACCTTCCCCAGGCCCTTTACCATCCCCTTCGGCGGCCAGATCCGGGTAACGCCGGCCATCGCCTCGCCGCAGCCGATTACGGTGGGTGGTAGGACGTTGGACGCCTTTGACAACACCACCAACCCCGGCAGCACCACCTACTTCAACTTCGGGCCGAGCATCTCGGTCAACTAGCTTGAGGTTGGCTGCCACAGAAGTTGCGGGAGGGCATTGGGTTGCCCTTCTTTTTTTCTTGACGAGCAGGTGGTCTTTTTTGCCCCAACGTTACTTTTCAAGCGCCAATTTGGGTAAGATTTGCCTAGGCATGCCTCTTAGGCCAGTTTCCCTGGAGTGAGCCAGATAGCCTCTGCCCAAGACTTCAGCCCCCTTGAGTTTTAACCAACGGAGGCTGAGTATGACTGCTCGGGATCCCAAAACCAACCTGCGCTCTTCGCTGCTTTCGCTGCTGCTCACTTCCTCTCTGGTGGGGGGAGTAGCGTCCTGTTCTTTTTCTGAGGCTCCCAGTGTTACCCAAGTTCCGCCAACCCTCTCTGCTCAGGCTCCAGAAACACCTGCGACGCCGCCCGATAGCATTTCCTTCTACTACGACGGGGTGAAGACCTCTATCGAACCCAGGGATGCAGCGGTGCTCTTTGCTGCCTGCACCCTCAGAACGGGCGACCCCACCCAGATTGTGAATTTTGTCAACAATACCCTGAAGGTAGGGCCGATCACCGCTGCTCAGGTTACGGGGCTGGGCAACCCGCTCAAGCCAGCCATCTCCGACTTCACGGGCGACGGCCTGGTGGACTGCGACGACGCGGCGGTGCTGTTTGCGGCAGCTACCCTGAAGGAGACGGATGCTGACCGAATCAACCGGTTTGTCTCCGACACGCTGAAGTTTCCGGGTGTCAAGGTCACCCAAACCCAGCTCGACAGCTTCTTCGCCAAACCCACGCCCACGCCCACGCCGACTGCAACGCCCACACCCACACCGACCCCGACACCCACGCCCACGCCAACGCCCACACCGACCCCGCCTGTCCAGTTCTACATACACCCAACGCTTGGCGATGATACTAACCTTGGCATTTCACGCCTTCAGCCATTTCGGACTGTGAAGCATGCTCTGACCTCCGCCGGAGTTCGGGCGGCAGCCAGCCTTGGTGGTGGGACAAATGTGATTGTGACGATCTTGGGCAGCGAAACAGAGTCACTCAACGATAACCTTACCATTAATGAGTTGCCACTTGGATCCATCACGTTGGTTCCTGACAGTGGCGTTAGCTTTACTCTCAATTTGAATAACCGCACTTTAACCCTCGGCAAAGGCTATACGCTGCAAGGGATCCAGATCACCAGTGGGGATCCCGGTGGTAGTAGTGGTACTGGCCCCAACAAAGCCGCCATCACCCTTAACGCCGCGGGTACTCCTCTGAAAAACATCATCATTGACTGTACGGGTATTACCACTAGTGGGGCTGCTGAAGTTGGAAAAGGCGACAAATGTGTTTACGTGCCAAACACCGTCGGCGGCACTGTCATTCTCGACAACGTAGATATTTCTATACCAAGCAACAACCGGAACTTCGTTACCGGTATTTTGCATGAGGGCACTGGCACTCTCAAGGTAATAAACGGTAGCTCTGTTGTGGCCGCTGGATCAGGTAATGCTCAGGGCGTTGTAGGTATTTACGGGAAAACGACTTCCGGCTCTGTGGAGGTGAGTGGCAGCACCGTAAGCTTGAGCGCGATTACAGCTAGCGGAGGACAGAATGTTTTCTCTATTCTCCTATCAGGCCCCATTGCTTCTGGAAAAGTGGAGGGAGGATCGTCAATTCAAGTCAGAGAAGGAAGCTCAGGAGCGATAGCAATTGGGGTTTGTGTTAACGCTACTGGCACTGTAACTGTGCAAGGCAACACCTTCACGAATACTGGGGTAGCAGCCAGTAGCATCGGTATCTGTAAAGCCACAGGATCCCCAGGAACTGTAACCAATACTAACAACACCTTCAACAACTTTGCTTTAGGCAAAGATTTCGTAGCCTCCGGCTGCACTTGCCCCTCCTAACCTCTCCCATCTCTTCTCTCTTTTGGCCTCCGCTGGGGGCCTTTTTCTATACCAAAGTGGCCCTGCCGGGCAACAGCCAGCAGGGCCATCCACAGTTTAGGTTTTGTCCTAGGGCAACAGCCGCGTCTCGCCGCCAATGGGCCCAAAGATGGCGTCGTCGCCCAAGAAGAGCCATTCTCCTGTCGGCGGCAGGCGGCGGCCTTCTGGGGGCAGCTCATAGGGATCCGCCGCCGCAAGATTGATGCCAGTAAACCCCAGATCCTGCATGGCCGCTGCCGTAATGCGGCTAAGAACGGGGCGCGAGGGCGGAGGGGGCAGGATAGGCGTCATCAGCTCAAGGCCCAACGTCCTCCGCCAGTGACCTTCTGGTGGCTCCTCCGGCTCCACCGGCACATTGCCAAGTCCGCCAAGGCTGTTGTACTGAGCCGTGGCCTGAGGGCCCGCAAAGCGCGGGTTGTTGGTGCCACTGTTACGGAGAAGGGACCTCCAGTTGGGCCCGAGGCCAAAGCCGAGCGCATGGCCCAACTCGTGCAGAACCACGTGGAATAGACTCCCCTGAGCTTCTAGCCTGGCCAGATCGGCAGGATCCAGCCCTACTCTGCCATAGGGGATAATGCCGATCCCGGGCCGGGGAGAGCCACAGGGGCCAGCTTCGCCAAGGATCCCCCCCGGAGCGCTAGGGGCAAAGAGAGGCCGGGCGCCGGTCACCTGCACCAAGATGTCGTCCACCCGGCGATTGACCAGCGCTGTTGGCGGGAAACCACCTCCGCAGAAACCGGCCGGCAGTGTTACGGCAACATCGGGCAGATCGCCGGTGATGATCTGCTCCCAGCGCCGGGCCGCTTGCAGAACAATGTTGCGCTGGGAAGGGCTGAGGCTATTGTCGATAAATTCAACCTCGATGTTGAAGCCGCCGGCAGGGGGAGGGGGAGAACTTGTAGGAGAAGCTGTAGGAGCAGGAGTAGGTGCGGAGCCAACCAGAGCAGTCCTAAGCTGGAAAGCGCCTGTAGCACCCGGCTCGAAACTGCTAACCAGCACCAAGTAGTTAATTCCAGCTTGCACAACCAAGTCTAGCTGGGAATTGCTACTCTCCCCAAAGTCGTCGTTTTCGGCAATCACCTCCCCAGTAGCCTGGTTAACGATGAAGAGGTAAGTATCAAACTCGCTGCTGGAAAGCTGGATCCGCACCGTTTGCCCCGCGGACGCGCTGAGCAGGAACTCCTGGATGAAGTGATCCGGGCGACGGGGATCCCGCGGACTACTGGTGGTCAGGCGCCCCGTTACCGTCTGCGGCACCCCCAGGGTGGGGATTCCAGGGGGTGACGGCGAGGGCGAGGCCGTGGGGGAAGGAGTGGGCGAAGGCGAGGCCGTTGGAGAGGCAGAAGGAGTAGGCGAGGCTGTCGGTGGGACAAACCCTGGCCCCGGCAACCTGGCTGCCTGTTCGGGCGTCAGGTTAAGGGGAGGCTGTAGCCGCAGCACATTGTTGACAAAATCGTTGATGCGGTTGGCCTCGCGGGTTCGCAGAGTGGCAATGGCAAACAAGATGGCCGCGTCCCGATCCGTTCCCCCCCTGCCGTCGCCATCGAAATCGGAAATGGCAACCGGGTTGGGGTTGGCTGTGGTTACCTCAGCCAAAGTTATGGGCGGCTGCACCCGCAAAACGTTGTTGACAAAGCTAACAATCTGGCTGGGTTGGGTGATCCCGCTGGCGATGGCAAAGGCGATGGCGGCATCGCGGATGGTTACCGATTGGGGGTTGCCGTCGTAGTAGGCGGCAGGGGTGGAGGAGGGCGTCTCTGGCCGGCTGATCAAGCCAGGCCCCGTGGCCAGGCCGCAGGCTGCCAGGATCCCGAAGAGAAAAGTTACCGCCAACAGCAATAGGCGTCTGCGTGAGCCCATAGAAAAAACCCTCTGGCAGGATGATCAACACTAAGGCAGCGCCATCAAAAAGTTACCAGCAAAGATTACCCGCTTCAAGGCCAGAGGAACGCCGGAGAGATATAGATTGCTGGCTGTGCAGTAAGATAGGGAGCGTGCTAAGAGTTTGGGATACCTAAAAACACAGGAAGGCCGCCATGGCAGAGAAAGTTGTGTCCAACCCCGTCCAGGCGCAGTTTGACGAGTTTCCCTACCCAAATGTGCCGATTGAGCAGACGGTTACCGACAACCTGGCCCTGTTTGCCAACAGCCTCACAACAGCCAGGTACCTGCGGGATCGCAAGGTGGTACTGCCGGAAGGCAAGGTGATGCTCAATGCCGGCTGTGGCTCCGGCTGGGAAACTTTGGTTTTGGCAACTGCCAACCCCGGCGCTCGCTATGTGGGAGTAGATATTTCACCTGAATCCATCAAGCTGGCGGAGCAGCGCTTGAAGTTCCACAAGATCGAGAACGCCAGCTTTCATGTTATGGACATTACCGACATGACGGCGCTGGGGGAGGAGTTTGATTTTATCGCCTGCAACGACGTTCTCTACCTGCTGGACGACCCGGTGGCCGGCTTGAAAGGCATGCGGCAGGTGCTCAAGCCTGATGGGATCATTCGCACCAATGTGCACAGCCTTTATCAGCGGCAGTTTATCTTCAACATGCAGGAGGCGATGGAGCTGCTGGGGGTGATGGATGAGCCAGCGGCCAAAGCTGTACCGCTGCTGCGGGAGGTGATGGAAGCTCTCACCGATGCCAGCTTTGTGAAGAGCCACTGGAACGGCGATGCCATCAAAACCACAGGGGGGATTCTGGCCAATTTCCTGCTGCGCAGCGACAAGGGCTTTACGGTGCCGCAGGTGTTTGAGATGTTAAGGCAGGCCGGCCTTGAGTTTATTAGCATGGTGAACTGGCAGCAGTGGAAGGTGGAGAGGGTTTTGACCAAGCCGGTGCCCTACACGATGCGGCAAATCAACAAGTTAAGCGAGGAGCAAAAGCTTCACTTCATCGAGCTGGTTTTCCCCAACATGACCCGCCTGATCGACTTTTGGTGTGGGCACCCCGGCATTCCCAAGCCTGAGCCGTTTACGAACGACGAATGGTGGAATGGCACTGTACAAGCCCACCCGCTTTTGGTGAGGTTGGATGCCAAGCAGGCGTTCCTCAACGCCATTCGCGACAACGGGCCTGTCAACATCAACGGCTGGCCGGGCGCTGAGGGGAACATTACCATCGATCCTTTCTCGGTGCGCTGGCTGGTGGATGTCTTCGGCCCCTTGCCGGTGCCGGTGCAATTGCTGGTTCACAAAGCCATGGAGATTATGGACTGGACGCAGGAAGAAGCGTTTAGCCAAGTGTTGGCCAACCTGAAGTTTTTGGAAGAGCGCCTGGTGATTCTCCTAAACTCGCCGCTACGGTAAGGGCGACTGCAGTTAGCAGCTTTTCCAACCCCCTAGCTTTCCGAGGGCTTTTTAGCGTTATCCCAGCCGCTCCTCGGTTTGCGGGTCAAAGAGGTGGAAGCGATCCATGTCAAAGACCACTTCTGCCCATTGGTTGACGCGAAGCTGGGTACGGGGATCCACGCGGGCCACAAACTCCTGCTCGGGGAGGATCCCTTCGGGGTCGGCGGCGCTGAGGTGGAGGAGGACTTCAGAGCCCAGGGGCTCGACAACGGCAACTCTGGCGCGCACGCGGGCGGGTTGGATCCCTGGGGGCTGGTACTGGGGATCGTGGATGTTTTCCGGGCGGATGCCGAAGATGACCGGCTGGCCGGCGCGGGGCCGATAGGGATCCGCCTGGTGGGGGGGGATGGGCACGCGGAAGGCGCCGCTATCCACCCAGAGGGTGCCCTCTTGCTCCCGCAGCTTGGCTGAGAAGAAGTTCATGGAAGGGCTGCCGATGAAGCCGGCCACAAACAGGTTGGCGGGGCGGTTGTAGAGGGTCTGGGGGGTGTCCACCTGTTGCAGGCGGCCATCCTTCATCACGGCGATGCGGTTGCCCATGGTCATGGCTTCCACCTGGTCGTGGGTGACGTAGATGAAGGTGGTGCCCAGTTGCATGTGCAACTTGCTGATCTCGGCCCGCGCCTGCACCCGCAGCTTGGCGTCGAGGTTGGAGAGGGGCTCATCCATCAAAAACACCGCCGGGTTGCGCACAATGGCCCGCCCGACGGCAACCCGCTGCCGCTGCCCACCGGAAAGTTCCTTGGGCTTGCGGTGGAGCAGGTGTTCGATCCCCAGCCGCTTGGCCACCCCCCGAACTCGGCTTTCGATCTCCGCCCTAGGCAGGCCGCGCAGCTTAAGGCCAAAGGCCATGTTCTCGGCCACGGTCATGTGGGGGTAGAGGGCATAGGACTGGAAGACCATGGCAATGTCCCGATCCTTGGGGGGAACGTCGTTCACCCGGCGGTTGCCGATGTAGATGGAGCCGGCACTCACCTCCTCCAGGCCGGCCAGGAGGCGCAAAGTGGTGGTCTTGCCACAGCCGGAGGGGCCAACGAAGACGAGAAATTCCCCGTCTTCAAATCGGATCCCTGGGAGGGAGTATTCCCTCACCCCCGGCCCCTCTCCCTCAGGGAGAGGGGAGTTGAGGATGGACAAGCCGAAAAGCAAAAAAGGTAGGCTCGTGGCCTACCCTCTAGGATCTAGACTTGCTTAAGCCAAGAGTGACGCTTATCTCAGCCGATTAGGAGACAACGTTCACTTTGACCACGTGGGCTTTTTCAGAGTCCGCTTTGGGCAGCGTCAGGGTGAGGATGCCATCTTTGTATTCCGCTTTCACCTGATCGTGCTTGATCCGGTTGGGCAGCGGGATCACCCGTTGGAAGCGCCCGTAGCGGAACTCGGTGCGGGTTACGCCTTTGTCTTCGGAGCGTTTTTCAAAACGCCGCTCGCCGCTGATGGAGATCGATTCCGCCGTCGCTTGGATGTCCAGATCGTTGGGGTTTAAGCCGGGCAGCTCCAGCTTGAGGGTAATGGTTTCCGGATCGTCGTGCATTTCCACCGCCGGCACGAAGGCAAAGGTATCAGGCTCGGTAGGACGAGCCATCAGCCGGTCAAACATCCGGTTCATTTCCCGTTGAATTTCGTCAATTTCCCGAAAGGGATCCCAGCGAACCAGAGCCATATTTATCCACCTCCTAATCAGATTTTGGTTAACTTTTGGTTAACTTCTCTTCAAGCTTTACTCACTAGGGCTTTAGCCTAGCCCCTATACACTAGGGTAAGCTGTCTAGCTGCCTCCAGAGGTCGAGTTTTCTGGAAATCAGTTGGGGTATTTTCTCACCCAAGAATCAGGAGAAAGCTCTCAGGAATCGCTGCGCTTGGAGAGGGGATGGGATCTCGTTTGCAACCACAAACTCAGGCCGGTAGCCACCATCACCAACAGCCCCAAGCCGTTTAAGAAGGGGTAGATGGCCTGCAGATCCAGCGGCCCCCACTGCCCTTTGTGGATTTGGATTAGCCAGTAGTAGTCCAAGTTGCCGTTGAGGCGGGCAATTTGGTAAAGGGATCCCGTTACCACCGTCACTACCAGGGGCAGGGCCAGGAGGGGAGCCAGGGCGCGGTGGATCTGGCGGGCGAGTTTTCGGGGCAGGGCCATCAGGATTTCTCCAAGGCTAGCAAACCATGCTGCCATGCTATCAGAGTGGCCCCTTTAGGAACGGCTCCCGAGGACTTCCTCCAGCTTGGGCATTTGCTCGCGGGGGATGATCCGCCCTTCGTCCTCAAAGCCAGGGATCTCGTGGAAGTTGAGGTAGCGGTACAGCTCGCCGGCAAAGGGCTGGATCTTGGTGGCCACGATCTCCCGGTATTCCTCAGGGGTAGGGATCCGCCCCAGGAGGGCACAGACAGCCGCCAGCTCGGCGGATCCCAGGTAGACCCGTGCACCTTTGCCCATGCGGTTGTCAAAGTTACGGGTAGAGGTGGACATAACGGTGGCTCCATCTGCCACGCGGGCCTGGTTGCCCATGCACAGGCTGCAGCCGGGCATCTCCGTTCTTGCGCCAGCAGCGGCAAAGATGCTGTATACCCCTTCAGCCCGCAGTTGCGCCTCGTCCATGCGGGTGGGTGGGCAGATCCACAGTTGGCGCACCTTAACCCGCCCCTGCCCTTCCAAAATCTTGGCAGCCGCCCGGTAGTGGCCAATGTTGGTCATGCAGGAGCCAATAAACACCTCGTCAATTTGGATGGGTGTGTCGGGGTTGCCGGCGGCATACTGGGCGTGGACTTCGCTCAGGGTCATCACCTTGTCGGGATCGTTGGGGGCACAGACAATGGGCTCGGTGATGCTGCTGAGGTCAATCTCAATCACGGCAGCGTATTCGGCGTCGGGATCCGCCTCCAGCAAAGTGGGGTTGGCCAGCCAGGCCTCCATCTTGGCGATGCGCCGCAGCAGGGTTCTCGCATCCTGATAGCCGCGGGCAATCATGTTTTTCAACAGCACCACGTTGGAGCGCAGGTACTCGGCAACCGTCTCGACGCTGAGCTTAATGGTGCAGGCGGCGCAGTTGCGCTCTGCTGAGGCGTCGGTCAACTCAAAGGCTTGCTCCACCTTGAGATGGGGCAGGCCCTCGATCTCCATAATTCGCCCAGCAAAGACGTTTTTCTTGCCCTGCTTCTCGACGGTGAGCAGCCCCCGCTGGATGGCCACGTAGGGGATGGCGTGGACGATGTCCCGCAGGGTGATCCCGGGCTGCAATTCCCCCCGGAAGCGCACCAGTACCGACTCCGGCATATTCAGGGGCATCACCCCCATAGCAGCAGCAAAGGCCACCAACCCCGATCCCGCCGGGAAGGAGATGCCCAAAGGAAAGCGGGTGTGGGAGTCGCCCCCGGTGCCGACGGTATCCGGCAGTAGCATGCGGTTGAGCCAGGAGTGGATGATGCCGTCGCCCGGCCGCAGGACAACGCCCCCCCGCGAGGCAAAGAAGTCGGGCAGCTCTTTGTGGATCTGGATGTCCACCGGCTTGGGGTAGGCGGCGGTGTGGCAGAAGCTCTGCAGCACCAGGTCGGCACTAAACCCCAGGCAGGCCAGCTCCTTCAGCTCGTCGCGGGTCATGGGCCCGGTGGTGTCCTGGGATCCCACGGTGGTGATCAGGGGCTCACAACTGGTGCCCGGACGGATCCCCGGCAGCCCACAGGCTTTGCCGACAATTTTCTGGGCCAGGGTATAGCCTTTGCCGGTGTCGGCGGGCGGGGTGGGGCGGATAAATAGGGGAGAGGGATCCAGCCCCAGGGCCTGGCGGGTTTTGTCGGTGAGGGCCCGGCCAATCAAGAGGGGAATGCGGCCCCCCGCCCGCACCTCGTCCGGCAAGGTCACGGGTTGCAGGGAGAAGGTGGAGAGGACTTGGCCATCCTCAGAACGGATGACACCTTCGTAGGGGTGGATTGTCACCACCATGCCCGTCTCCAGCCGTGAGACATCGCACTGGATGGGCAGGGCGCCGGCATCTTCGGCGGTGTTGAAGAAAATGGGTGCAATCGTGCCCCCCAGAATCACCCCGCCGGCCCGCTTGTTGGGCACATAGGGAATGTCGTGGCCAATGTGCCAGAGGAGGGAGTTGAGGGCAGACTTGCGGGAGGATCCCGTGCCCACCACATCCCCCACAAAGGCCACGGGATAGCCGCGGCGCTTCAGCTCAGCAATGGTTGCTATCGCTCCCGGTGCGCGCGCCTCCAGCATGCTCTGGGCGTGCAGAGGGATGTCCGGGCGGGTGGTGGCGTGGGCCGCAGGGGAAAGGTCGTCAGTGTTGATCTCGCCAGCAATTTTGAACACCGTTACGGTGATGGCCTCGGCCAGGGGCGGCCTGGCAGTAAACCACTCCCCGGCGGCCCAGGACTCGATGACCTGCCGCGCATAGGCGTTGCCGGCTTGGCTGAGTTCCAGCACGTCGTGGAAGGCATCGAAAACCAGCAGCGTGTGGCTAAGGGCGCGGGCCGCTGCTGCCGCGATCTCCTGCCGCCTATCCTGCAGCAGCTCCAGCAACACCTGGACGTTGTAGCCCCCCAGCATCGTCCCCAAGAGCTCCACCGCCCGCCGGGGGGTAATGAGGGGCGAGTGCACTTCTTCCTTAGCCACAGCGGCCAAAAAGCCCGCCTTCACATAGGCCGCTTCGTCCACCCCCGGCGGCACCCGCTCTGTGAGCAAATGCAACAAAAAAGCTTCCTCGCCAGCAGGGGGATCCTTGAGCAGCTCGCACACCTGGCTGGTCTGGGCAGCGTTCAAGGGCAGCGGCGGGATCCCTTGCGCTGCGCGGGCAGCGGCATGTTGGCGGTACTCAGCCAGCATGGGGAGGATTCCTCGGGTTACTCGATATGGGTATTCATTCTACCGCCAGGTTGGCAGCAGGAAGGGATCCCCTCCCCGCCTACGAGAGCTCCGCCAGCAGCTCCTTTTGGTATAGGCCAATACAAGCCTGGAGGAGCTCGTCCAGCTCTCCATCCAAGATGGGCTGTAGGGGAAAATTCTGGTTAAGGCGGTGGTCAGTGACGCGGTTGTCCTTATAGTTGTAGGTGCGAATTTTTTCTGAACGGGCTCCTGTTCCTACCTGCATGCGGCGGGCAGAGCTAATGGAGGCCTGTTGCTCCCGCAGCTTCATCTCGTAAAGCTTAGCCCGCAAAATTTGCATTGCCCGCTGGCGGTTTTGGAGCTGGGAGCGCTCCTCAGTGCAGAAGACGCGGATCCCAGTGGGCTTGTGGAGGAGATCCACCGCCGTTTCCACTTTGTTGACGTTTTGGCCACCCGCCCCGCCGGAACGCGCCGTTCTAATCTCGATGTCTTTGGGATCAATCACCACCTCCACCTCGTCCACCTCCGGCATCACTGCCACCGTGGCGGTTGAAGTGTGGATGCGCCCCTGGGCTTCCGTGATGGGCACCCGCTGCACCCGGTGAACGCCGGCTTCAAACTTCAGCTTGCTGTAGACCTGATCGCCGCGGATTTCCAGGATGGCCTCTTTATAGCCGCCCATGTCACCCTCGGAAAGACTGACCAGGCGCACTGACCAGCCCATCTTCTCGGCGTAGCGGGTGTACATGCGGGCCAGATCGGCTGCCCAGAGGGCCGCTTCCTCCCCACCCGTGCCAGCGCGGATCTCCAACATGATGTTTTTTTCGTCGTTGGGATCCCGGGGCAGGAGCAGCAGGGTCAGCTTCTCCTCCAGTTGCTCTTGGCGGGCGCGCAGTTGCTCCAGCTCTGCCCTCACCATCGCCTCCAGCTCTGGGTCGGAGGCCGCCTCCCGCAAAAGCTCCTCTGTCTGCTGGAGGTCGCGAGTGAGCTTTTGCCAGTCGTGAAAAGCTTGCACTGTGGCTTCCAGGGAGGAGCGAGCCTTGGCAATCCGCTGCAGCTCCGCCGGATCGGTGGCCACATCGGGATCGGCCAAGCGCACCGTCAACTCCTGGAAGGTGGCTTCAACGTTTTTTAACTGCTCGATTAGCTGAGCAGAAGCCATAGATCCAACGCTAGCAAGGAATCCAGACCGTCCTGAGCAGGGCAAGGGAAAACTCTACTGGGCCTTCTTGCCACTGCTCATGCCGTACTTGCGCATGAACTTCTCCACTCGCCCTTCGGTGTCGATAATCTTTTGGGTGCCAGTGAAGAAGGGATGGTTGCCAGACCACACCTCAACCTTGAGCTCCGGCTTGGTGGATCCCACGGTCATGACCACCTCACCGTTGCAGATAACTTTAGCCTCTGGGTACCACTGCGGGTGGATTCCTTTTTTGGGCATAGCAATCTCCTCCGCTGGGCGTGTTTCTATACCCTTGTCTATCAAGATTGACCTTGAAAAAGCAATGGCAGGGATCCCTAGCGTTTCGAGTACTGAGGAGCTTTGCGGGCTTTGCGCAAGCCGTACTTCTTGCGCTCCACAGCGCGGGGATCGCGGGTTAGGTAGCCCTCTGCCTTGAGGGGGCCGCGGTTGGACGGATCCAGCTGGCAGAGGGCGCGGGCCACTCCTAGCTTAATGGCATCGGCCTGGCCGTGGAGGCCGCCCCCATGGGCGCGCACCAAGATGTCATAGGAGTTCTCCAGGCCAAGGAGCTCCAGCGGCGCTTTCACACTGGCCAGGAATGCCTCCTGGTACTGCAAGTACTCCTCACCGGGCCGGTCGTTAATAATGATCTTGCCTGTGCCGGGCACCAGGCGCACGCGGGCGACGGCAGTTTTGCGGCGCCCAGTTCCCCAATAGACGGCTCGCTGATGGCTAGTTGTTGGGGTCATGCTTGGGCTCCTGGGATCGTGTGGATGGGATAGACCTGCGGTTGCTGGGCCTCGTGGGGGTGGTGGGGGCCGGCGTATACTTTCAGCTTGGTAAATTGCCGCCGGCCTAGGCGGGTGTGGGGCAACATCCCCTTGACCGCTTTCTCAATTACCCGCTCTGGCAGCCGCGCTTGCAGTTGGGCAAAAGTCTCCACCTTCATGCCGCCGGGACGCCCGGAGTGGCGGCGGTAGAGCTTTTGGGTGCGCTTTTTGCCAGTAACCACCACTTTCTCGGCGTTGATCACGATCACGTAGTCCCCCGTATCCAGGTGGGGGGTAAAGTTGGGCTTGTGCTTGCCCCGTAGGAGGTTGGCCACAACTACCGCTAGGCGGCCAAGGCGCTGGCCAGCCGCATCAATGACGTACCAGCGCGGGGCTAAAGTGGAGGGGGTAGGAAGGGGAGTCTTGTTCATGGCAGCTCAAAGGAATACTCAAACCAGAGAAAGAACACCCACGGGCGAGGAGAGGGGAGCAGTTGCAGGAGCTTCCCCAAAGGGAAAGGAGGGGGGAAAGCGTCGGCCAAAGGGATCCCTAGCATAGCCCACATCCAGTAGGCACAGGCCCTGCGGGGGAGCGCTGTAGCGGGTGCGCATCTGGCTCCAGTCGTTGTGTTGCCAGAGGTGGACAAATTGCTGCGGGCTAAGCTCGCCCCGGCCCACCACCTCCAGGGATCCCACCAGCAGCCGCATCATCCGGTAGAGGAAGCCGCTGGCCTGCACTTCGATGCTGATGAAGTCCCCTATCCGTTGACAGAGCACCTCCTCCACCCGCACCCACGAGTGGGGTCGATCGGATCCGCGGCAGCGGAAGGCTTCCAGGTTGTGCTCCCCCAAGAGGGAGCGGAGGGCCTCGGCCATTGGCTCCACCTGCAAGGGCCAGCGCACCTGCCAACTGAAGGGCCGCCAGAATACGTCCGGCAGCTCGCGATTGAGGATAAGGTAGCGGTAGCGGCGCCACCTAGCAGAAAAGCGGGCATGCCAATCTTCAGACACAGGGGCTGAAGCCAGCACGACCACATCTTCCGGTAGGCAGTCGTTGAGCACTCGCGCCCACTCCGTTGGCGGAATGCCGCAGGTGGTGTCGAAGTGGGCTACCTGGCCAGCCGCATGTACCCCGGTGTCGGTGCGACCTGCCCCGTACACGGTTACTGGATGGCCAGCCCGTGCGGTAATGGCCTCTTCCAACACCCCTTGCACCGTCCGCTGGCCAGCTTGCCGTTGCCAGCCGCGAAAGCCACTGCCAAGGTACTGAATCTTAAGGGCAATGCGACGGCTCTGCATGGGGCCTACACCAGCTCGATGACGGCCATTTCTGCCCCGTCGCCCCGTCGGCGCACAGTGCGCAGGATGCGGGTGTAGCCTCCCGCTCGATCCCGGTAGCGCTCGGGGGCTTGTTCAAACAGGGAGCGCACCAGCTCCTTGTCGTAGAGGTAGGCTAGGGCCTGCCGCCGCGCTGCCAGGGAGCCGTCCTTGGCTAGGGTAATCATCTTCTCGGTGGTGGCGCGCACAGCTTTGGCCCGAGCTTTGGTGGTAACAATTCGCCCGTAGCGCAGCAAAGCCGTGGTCAACGCCCGCAGCAGGGCCTTGCGTTGGTCAGGGGGCTTGTTGAGGTGAGGGGTACGACGGCGGTGACGCATGGTAACCTCTGCTCTTTGTCCTACGAGTTTTAGGCAGGTCCCCTGAGGAGGCTAGCTCTTGCTCCTTTCGCGGGGCAGCGTCAGGCCAAAGCGGTTTTTCAAAGCCTGCACCACCTCCTCGGCCGATTTCTGGCCGAAGTTTTTGATTTCGAGCAGATCTTCCTCGGTATGGAGCAATAGATCGGCCAGGGTGTGGATCTGGGCTCGCTTGAGGCAGTTGTAGGCCCGCACCGAGAGCTGCAGCTCCTCGATGGGGATTTGGTTTTTCTGGGTGTCCTCTGCTTGCTGAGGGGCTGAGGGGGTGTCAAAGCTAACCTCCTGCAGCGGCGAGAACAGACCTACCAAAATGCGAGCTGCTTGGCTGAGCGCCTCCTGGGGAGTCAGGCTGCCGTTGGTCCAGATCTCCAGGATGAGGCGATCTTTTTCCAGCGACTGCCCCACCCGAGCTGGCTCGACGGTGTAGTTGACCTTGCGCACTGGCATGAAGACGGAGTCAATTTGGAGAAAGTCAATAGACATTGATTTGCTATCGGCGTAATCAACGGCGCGATAGCCCCGTCCGCGGCCAATCATGAACTCCATCTCCAGGATGGCTCCCTCCGCCAGGGTGGCAATGTGGTGACGGGGGTTAATCACTTCCACGCCGCTGGGCAGCTGCAGCTTCTCAGCAGTCACTTCCCCCGGCCCCTGCGCCACTAAACGGCCTACCTGGGGCTCAGGAGAGCTGGAGCGCAGGACCAGCTCCTTCATGTTGAGTAGGATCTCCATCACGTCTTCCCGCACCCCGGGGACGGTGGAAAACTCGTGGGTTACCCCGGCAATGCGCACGGCCGTCACCGCCGTTCCTTCCAAGTTGGAGAGGAGTACCCGCCGCAAGGCATTGCCTACCGTGATTCCTTGACCGCGCTCCAGGGGCCCCAGAGCAAATTTGCCGTAGTAAACACCATTGGCTTCCTGATGGGATTCGATGCACTCAGTTTGATAGGGAGCAGCACTGGCAGCTGCTTTGCTGCTGGGATGGTGGAGGGTTCGGCTAGTTTGCATCATAATGAGTAGCCCCGTCCGTCTGGCTGGATATCCGTTGGAGAACTGAGAAAACTCGAGCTTGTCTCTCCTCTGGTGCTAGGGGGCAAGGGGGGTGGGGTCCTCAAACTAGAGGCCAGGATCCCCCTAGACGCGCCGCCGCTTGGGCGGCCGGCAGCCGTTGTGAGGAATGGGAGTGATGTCGCGAATGAGGGTAATCTCTAGACCTGCGGCCTGGAGAGCCCGAATGGCCGTCTCTCGACCGGCGCCAGGCCCGCTGACCATTACCTCAATCTGCCGCATGCCGTTCTCCATGGCCTGCCGCGCTGCGCTCTCTGCTGCCATCTGGGCAGCAAAGGGGGTACCCTTCTTGGCGCCCTTGAATCCGGTGGAGCCTGCCGAAGCCCAACACACCACGTTGCCGTTGGGATCCGTGATGGTAACGATGGTGTTGTTAAAGGTGGACTGAATGTAGGCCACCCCGTTGGGGATATTTTTCTTGACCTTGCGTCCGCGCCGTTGCTGCTGAGCCATGACCTGTGCGTCCTTGGAACCACTTAGAGTTGCAGGAGGTGGGGGAAAGATTTACTTCTTGGCGGGAGGTTTCTTCTTGCCAGCTACGGTTTTCCTGACTCCTTTGCGCGTGCGGGCGTTGGTGCGGGTGCGCTGGCCACGCACGGGCAGATTTAGGCGGTGGCGCCGACCTCGGTAGGTGCCAATATCTATGAGGCGCTTGATGTTCATGGCCTCCTGCCGGCGCAGATCCCCCTCCACCTGGTACTCGTTTTCCACCACCGCCCGCAGGGCAGCCACCTCCGCGTCGGTAAGGTCGCGGGTGCGGGTGTCAGGGTTGATACCCGTCTTGGCCAAAATTTGGCGGGAGCGGGTGAGTCCAATGCCGTAGATGTAGGTGAGGGCAATCTCAATTCGCTTGTCTCGGGGGAGGTCAACGCCCGCAATCCGTGCCATGGTTAGGGGTACCTTGCCAACAAACTTGCTCGCTGGGTTAGGTTGCTGCTGTTGAGAAGCTTTGCCTAGGAGGGCTCTTGGCGCCGTCAGGGGATCGGTTTTCCTCCGCCGCCTTTAGCCTTGCCGCTGCTTGTGCTTCGGGTTGGAAGGACAAATGACCATCACCCGGCCACGGCGGCGAATAACTCGGCACTTTTCGCAAATTCGACGGACGGAGGGCCGCACCTTCATGGTTGATCCTGTCAAAACCAGCGAATATCCATTCTAAGGTCGCTGCGGCAAGCTGTCAAAAATTGTTCGGGCTTGCTGCCAGGGATCTGGGGAGAGGTTGGCTATGCTGATTGGGCGAAGCAGCAGAGCAGACTTGGTGGGGGAGCGAAAAAGGCCATGCGCTGGCAGTGGCTGGTTGGGGTGAGTGGCCTGCTGGGTCTAGGGGTTGCAGGGTGGGCCCTGCCGGCGGCCTCTGAGGAGGCTGCCAGGCCCGTGACGGTGGGGGAGATACTGCCGCTGCCCAGCTCGGCGGACCGCATTGATGGGGTGTCGGAGCGGGGCTGGCTGGCGGTGGGACTGCTGGAAGCCCAGGCGGTCCTGCTGCTGGATGGAGCAAGCGGCGATCCCCTGTGGCAGGTGGCGGTGGGCTTTGCCCCCAGCGTGGTGCGGGTGGATGCGGCGCATCAGGTGGTCTATGCCTCTGGCCCTACTGCTCCCGGCGTGGTGGCCCTCGATCTACTAACCGGGGAGCTGCTCTGGTCGTACCGGCTGCCGGCGGGGGCCTTGGATCTGGCAGTGGATCCCGCCAGGGGACGGGTTTTCGCCTCCCTGCCTGCCGCCCAGAGCTTGGCGGTAATCCCCGCCCCACCGCGCCCAGGGGAGGAGGCGAAGGAGCTGCAGGCCCGCAGTTTGCCCCTACCGGGTCCCCCCTTGGCTTTGGCCTACGACGCCCAGCGAGGGGTGCTGTTTGTGGGCCTAGCTGGGGAGGATCCCCTCAGTGTGCTGGTGGTCAACCCGGACAATGGCGAGCTGCTGGCCCGCTGGCGCGGCGGCAATACCCCAGAAGCGATGGCTCTGGATGCCCAACGGCAACGCCTAGTAGTGCTCAACTCTGGCAGCCAAGATCTGACGGTGCTGGATCTGGGCCGCAGCGGCGAGGCCCTGCAGCGGGTGGGCCTGGACTGGCGACCGACGCGGCTGGCCCTTTCCCCCGATGGCCGCTGGGCTTACGTAACCTCCCGCAACAGCAACCGTCTGCAAATCGTGGATCTGGAGGCAGGACGATTGGCCACCTCGCTGCGGCTGGAGGGGCAGCCAACGGGCTTGGCAATGCTGGGGGAGCGGGATCTGTGGGTGGTGGCGGCAGGGATCCCAGCTCTGCACCGTCTGGTGGATCGGGATCTTCAAGCTCAAGTTGGCGAGGGGGGGGCGGAGGAAGCTGCCTCCGCAGGCAACCGCGGCGTGGTGACGGGGCGGGTGCTGGACATTGCCGGCCAGCCCGTCCAGACCGGAGTTGTGCGCCTAGCTGCCACCGCCACCCAACCCCAGCAGACGGTTCCCATTGCTGCCGACGGCACCTATGTCCTGCCGCCGCTGCCAGCGGGGCTGTACTGGGTGGATGTGGAGGTACCGGGGTTCCCCCCCACCAGCACCCAGGTGGAGGTGCGGGCCGGTTTTGTATCCACCCAAGATATTCACCTGCCGCCGGGGGAGCCGACCCACAAGCCGGAGGGGATTGGCCTTTTGCCGGATGAGCCGGTTTACTCGGATGAGCTGGCCCGCCACCTCAGCCTGGCCCTGAAGGAGTTGCAGCCGCAGCGACCGGTACTGCTCTTGAAGGGGCCTTTGGGGCCGGATCCCCGCTTTGAGCCGCTTCTGCCTCTTCTCCAGGGACTAACCTTGCTGGATGCGGATGAGCGCTACACCGCTGATTTGGCCAAGCTGAAGGTTATCGGGGATGCCCTTGGCTTGCGCTACATCCTCTTGACCCACCTGCAGATCTCTCGCGATTACAACCGCCAGGGCAGCCCGCTGCTGAATACGGCCTTGCGCTTCCTAGCGCCGGCAATCCCTGTGGAGATCCCCAATTTCACCCCCAACCAGTTGCGCAGCCGCGGGGTAGTGGTGGTAGTGGACTTGCAGCGGGATCGGCCGGGGGATCGGGCTCGCTACTACGAGGCCTATGGGCGGGACGATGTGGGGGGGGAGCCCCTGTTTGAGGATGCGGCGGCGGGCCTGTTTCGGCTGCAGGTGCGCAACATGGTGCCTGTTTTTATCCAACAGTGGCAGACCAACAACCCCTTTGCAGGGTGAGGATCCCTGCCGCAGGATTTTGTCTCTCCAGAAGATGTTGCCATGCCTCTCCTCTTCCTCACTGCGCTGCGGCGCAAAGTTAGCTTAGGCACTTGGGTTCTCTGCAGCTGGCTGGCCCTGGCGGTAGGCGCGTTGGCTCAGGCGCCGGATCCCCCCCTTCCCCACTTCACACCGCTGTTTCCCCCCCGGGACCAGGCGGGATCCCAGGCCCGGCTGGTGGGTCAGGTGAGCAACAGCTTGGGGCAGCCGGTGGCCGGGGCGCAGGTGCAGTTGGAGAGCCTGGAGAACCCGAAGGAGCCAGTTCAGACAGACGCGCAAGGGGCATTTGAGCTTAACCCGGCCCCCCCTGGGCGGTGGCTTCTAACGGTGTGGCACCCCGACTACGAAAGCGTGCAACAGGAGATCCTGCTGCAGGAGGGCCTGACTACCCCTGTGGAGGTGGTTTTGCCGCTGGCCATTCGGCCCCAGCCCCGGCGCCGCCTTGGCATCTTGGGGGTAGGGGGGCTGGAACATACCCAGCTTTTGGGCCAGCGCCTGGCCATGGAGGTGGTGCGGCTGGGCCTGATCCCCAACAGCGAGAAGGTGGTACCCCTAGATAACCGCCGCCTGCAGCCCATTTTGCGCCAGGTGGGCTGGCCACTCTACGAGCTATTTGAGTGGGATCGCCGCAAGCCAGAAGCGGTGGGCCAATTTTTCGACTACCTGGGCCTGGAGGCCATTGTCATTGCCCGCGTCGATGTCCTCACCCGCCCCGCCTCGCCGACGGAGGTGAGCCTGCGCTCCCGCAGCCGCCTGGAGCTGTGGCGATTTGACGAGCAGGGCAACCTCGTGGCAGAGGTATTGGCCGAGGCCAGCCGCGACCAGGTGGAGCGGGGCAATCTTAACGCTGCCGAGCTAATGCAGCTTTATCAAATCCAAGTCACCCAAATGGCCGCCGAAGTCGGATCCCGCTGGAAAGCCAATCACCCCCTTGCCCCCTACCTCAATTTGGCCCCAGGTGAAGCCCCACCACCCCCCTCGCACCTGGATACTGCCGTGGAGCTGGTCATTCCCACCGCCAGCCCCACTCCTTAGACGCTTTCTGCGGGGCTAGCCCTGCACCTAGGGGAACTGGGGGCTGGCCTAATGCAGGCGGCAGGTTAAAGTAGCACTGAGGATCCTTGCTGCCGTTCCCGTCCATGACCTCTGAACCCCACCCTCCCCAACCCACAAGGCCGGAAAGGGACAACCCGCCCCTGGCTGCCTCCGCCCACGAGGGGGTAGCTGCCGGCCATTTTCCAGAGCTAGAGACGGCTGCTTCTACTGCGGCGGCAATTGGGCCAGCGGGAGACCGCCGCTGGCTGTTGGGGGGGGCGCTCGCTATCTTTCTAGTGAGCCTGGGGCTGCGCCTCTGGCGCCTGGCCGAGTTGCCGGCGCCGGTGTTTGACGAGGTGTATTTTCCCCAGTTTGCCCAAAATTACCTCGACGGCAAACCCTTCTACGACGTGCATCCGCCGCTGGGGAAGTACTTCATTGCCCTCAGCATCCAGCTCTTTGGCCGCAACGAGTGGGGCTTTCGCCTGGCCACCGCCCTGTGTGGATCCTTAATTCCACTTTTGCTTACTGGCTTGGCCTATCGCCTTACTTACCATGTGGGCTTTGCCCTCTTGAGTGGGGTGCTGCTCCTAAGCGACGGGCTGTTTCTGGTGGAGTCCCGCTTTGGCCTGATTAACGTGTACTTGGTGGCCTTTGGCCTAGCGGCCACCGTTTTGCTGCTGAGCGGGCTGGAACGCCGCGGTTGGCAACGGGCCGCTCACCTGACGGCTTCTGGGATCCTGCTGGGGGCAGCGGCTTCGGTAAAGTGGAATGGCCTCTGGTTTGCCTTCATGTTTGCCCTGCTGGGGATCCTCGTCTGGGGGGTGGTCTGGCTGCGCCCGCAGTGGATCCCCCGCTTGGGCATTTTGATCCAAATCCGCCACCTGCGCTGGTGGCACTACGCCTTTTGCTTTGTCCTTGCGCCGCTGGCTTTCTACGCCATCCAGTGGATCCCCCACCTGCAGCTTAACCCGCAGCAGGGGCTAACCCTGGACTGGAGCTGGACGGGGATCCAGAACTACTTTCGATCCCTGGTGCTCATCAATCAGGCGGTTTACAGCGGGCACCTGCATGCTGACCTCGTGGTAGATGAAAACACCCCTGTTCACCCCTATTGCTCCACCAGCTTGCGCTCCCTGGTGGCCTGGTTTCCGGCACTGCGCCCTTGGCTAACCACCCCCTTGGCCTCGGCAGGGGCCTGGTCTTGGCCGATTATGGGCCGCCCAGTGGGCTACTACTTCAGCACCCAGGGCAATCTCTGGCGAGTTGTCCATGGCCTGGGCAATCCCTGGCTGTGGTGGCTGGGGACGGGGTCGATCTTGGTACTGGTCTGGCGCGGGATCCGCCGCTTCCACGGCCTAGAAGCCTTTATCCTCATTGGCTATGCAGCCAACTACCTACCCTGGTTTATCGTTAGCCGCTGCGTTTTCATCTACCACTACATGAGTGCTCTGGCCTTTAGCACACTGGCCCTGGCCTGGCTGGTACTGCTGGGCTGGCGGCACTCTCGTCGCTTCTGGCGGAGGGTGAGCCTGACGGCGGTGGGCTTGGTCTTGGCTTCTTTTGTCTTCTTTTTCCCGATTTGGTTTGGCCTCCCCCTGAGCCCCAGTGGGTTCTATGCCCGCATGTGGTTTCGCCCCACGCCGACCCCGCTCTTTTGCTTTAGCCCCCAGGCCTGTGAGCGAGCACCCCTGCGCCTGCCGCCTGTCCCCGGCTTGAACTGGATTTGAGGAGGGCATGGTAAGCTTTGGGCAGTTTGTTTTTTGCCCAGAGGCGGGGTGTGGTTTGTTAAGCGCTTGTGGTGGAGGTAGTGGTAACCTATGGCTCGATCCTGCCCGCGTCCTACCAACTCTCCCCGCCGTTACCCCGGGCAGCCAGTCCCTGTGGGCGTCATTGGGGTCGGCAACATGGGCCAGCACCACGCCCGCGTCTTTAGCTTGATGAAGGATGTGCAAGTGGTGGGCGTGGCTGACATCAATGTGGAGCGGGGCTTGGATGTAGCCAGCCGCTATCGGGTTCACTTCTACGAAGACTACCGGGAACTGCTGCCCCACGTGGCCGCTGTTGCCATTGCCGTTCCCACCGTTCTTCACCACGAGGTGGGTATGGCCTGCCTGGAGGCGGGGGTGCACGTGTTAATTGAAAAGCCCATTGCCGCCAGCATTGCTGAGGCAGAATCCCTAGTCAACCGCGCCGCCGACTGCAATTGTATTCTGCAGGTGGGACACATTGAGCGCTTCAGCCCTGTTTTTCAAAGGCTGGGGCAAGTTTTGCAGCGCGAAGAACCGCTGGCCTTTGAGGCCCATCGCCTTAGCCCTTATTCCGACCGCGCCAGCGATGTGTCGGTGGTGTTTGACCTGATGATCCACGACATTGACCTGTTGCTGGAGCTGATCCCTTCCCCTGTAACCCAGATTACTGCCAGCGGCAACCGCGCCTCCAAGCTGGGCTACCTGGACTACGTCACTGCCACCCTCACCTTTGCCAACGGCGCCATCGCCACTCTCACCGCCAGCAAGGTCACCCACCGCAAGGTGCGCAAAATTGCCGTCCACTGCAAAAATGCCCTCGTGGAGGCCGACTTTCTGCACAACGAGATCTCCATCTACCGCCAGGGAGGCAGCAGCAGCGACTACGGCCAGGGATCCTACCAGCGGGATTGCCTCATCGAGAAGGTTCACATCGAACCTATTGACAAGCTCCATGCTGAGCTGGAGCACTTTATCAACTGTGTGCGGGGGGGCAATCAGCCGTCGGTGGGCGGGGAGCAGGCCCTGAAGGCCTTGAAGTTGGCTTCTGAGGTGGAGCGGATCGCCTTAGATGGATGCGCCTGGAGGGAGGCCAAGCCCTGCCGGAGCTTTTTGTCTTAGCTTTGCCGCCGGTATTCAGGCGGTATCTTCTGCCAGCCGGTCATGGGTGGGGAGGGCGAGGATGGCAAAGGCTTGGTGGAGAGGCAAGGTCGAGCAATCGTGGTAGAGGAAGGGTTGGCCTTGGCAATTGGCGGCCTGGCGGCAGGGATCCTGGCCGGTTTTTTGGGCATTGGCGGCGGGACAATCTTGGTGCCCTTGCAGGTGAGCTTGGGGATCCCGCCGCTGCAGGCGGTGGCCACCAGCAACTTTTCCATTCTCCTCACCTCCCTGGCGGGCAGCCTCCACAACTGGCGCATGGGGATGTTGGATCCCAAACGGGTGATCCTGCTAGGGATCCCGGCTCTGGTTACAGCGCAGGGAGGGGCGCTCCTTGCCAGTTACCTGCCTAGCTATCTGCTACTAGCGGCCTTTGGGGTGCTGTTGCTGGCAAACCTTTACCTGGTGGAGCTGCGCAAAACCGTGGTCGCCCACGCCCAAGCGTTGGAGAGGCCAGTTGTTACTGCCGGCAGGCAGATGCCGCTGTGGCTGGCCCGCGCCCTCACCGGTGGCGCTGCTGGCTTGTTGGCGGGGCTTTTTGGCCTCGGCGGTGGCCTCATCCTGGTGCCCCTGCAGATCCTGCTGTTGGGGGAAAGCCTCAAGGTGGCCATCCAAACCAGCTTGGGGGCAATTGTTCTCACGGCAACTGCCGCTACCCTCGGCCATGCGGGCCTGGGCAACTGGATGGCGAACGCTCTCGGCTTTGGAGATGGCACCATCCGCCAGAATGTGCTCTGGATCCCAGGCCTAATCCTAGGAACAGGGGGGTTGGTGGGCGTCCAGATCAGTACCCGCACCCTGCCCAAGCTGCCGGATGAGATTGTCAGCTTGCTTTTCCGAACCTTTCTTGCTGGGCTTTCCCTCTATGTTTTTTGGCAAGCCTGGCAGAACTACCAGGCCCTGGACAACCAGTAGCTATTCCTCACTTCAACGCCTTGCCCTCCTTATGGGGAAAAACTCGCTGGTGGCCGCCCTTGGGAAGCCTCTGAAGCTGGCGCTAGGAGGCGAGGGAAAGGCTCTCACTGGACTTGCAGAGGTCGTGGACGGGGTAGCTGCCAAAAAGCTTTAGGGTCTCTGCAATCGCTTCCAGAGCAGCAATTACCTCTGCATCTAGGTAGGGCTGGCCGGCCGGGTTCTCCAGATCAACAAAGAAGACGTAGGTACCCGCCGATTTCTTGGTGGGGCGCGACTCGATGCGCGACATATTGAGGCCCCGCTCCGCAAAGACCTGTAGCGGCTTCAGCAGGGCCCCTGGCACATTGTGGGGCAGGCTAAAGGCCAAGGAAGTATGGGATCCTCCGGGTGAGGATCCGTGGCGGCCCACCACCCAAAAGCGAGTGCAATTATCCGGGTGGTCGTTGATTGGGCAGGCCAAGACCGGCAGTTGGTAGAGCTCAGCGGCCCGCTCTGAGGCGATGACGGCAGCCTTGGGCTGTCCTCGCAGCCGATCCAATTCTTCGGTAGTCGACCGGGTCGGGATCAAAGTGGCCCGGGGCAGATGGGATCGCAGCCACGCCTGACATTGGGCCAAGGCTTGGGGATGGGAATAGACCTGCTCAATCTGCTCCAAGGCCGAAGCACAGCCGATGAGGGCATGGCGGATCGGCAGGATCAGCGCCTGGCGAATGCTCAGCCCCTCCAGTTGCCAGAGGGCATCCAGGGTCATGGAGACCCCGCCCTCAACGGAGTTTTCCACCGGCACCACCGCCCAGGCTTGCTCGCCGCTAGCCACGGCTTCCAAGCAGGCGCCAATGGTGGGGTAGGGCACCAGGGGGTGGGATCCCTGGCTGTGCAGATGGGGCTGCTCGGGACAGGCCAGCAGAGCGGCCAACTCCGTATAGGTTCCGGCAGGGCCTAGAAAAGCTACTGGCACAGGGGAGACAACTGCAGCCATCCCTTAGTCAGTCAAGTATCGCTGGGAGCTAGCTCTAACTCTACCGTCTCAGCCTCCCTCTGTAGCAGCGGGCAGTTAGGCTCTGGACAGCGGGGATTGGCTGCCACCCTGTCCATCGCCTTCGCCACCTCCAGGCGAATTTGCCTCTGCAGCTCTTGATCCGCTTGGATAGCTTCCAGAGTGGAGATGGAGCCTTCAAAGCTGGTGGCGTAGCGAGGCGGGAGGTTGTTGAGGGCCAGGGCGGCAGCATCGTGACAGAATCGCTCGCAGAAGCAGTAACGCTGCTGGCTTTCTAGAAGCAGCATCTCGTTCACGACTTCTAGGACAGCCCGCTCCATTTGATTTTCCAGCCTCCTCAGGGGCTTGCGTGCCTCCATGGCTGCCTCCTTTCCATTGCCGATGGCGAATTGTCCCCGCCTCTCTTCCAGCCGGGATCTCCTACCGTCTAGCGTACCCAGCTCAGCAAACAGGGCTACTGCTAGCGGCCCCTTCGTTGACGAGTATCCTCGGCAGGCGGGCAGAAAGCCCACACAGCAGTTCGTAGGAAATGGTGCCCACCTGTTCGGCCCAATCCTGGATGGATAAGCCCATCCTCTCTACGTGAGAGCCCAGCAGTTCTACCTCATCCCCCACCTGGACGTCTGGCCTCTCGGTTACATCCCACATGCACTGATCCATGGTGATGGTGCCCACCTGCTGGATGAGGCCGCCCCGCACCCACCCCCGCAGCCAGCCGGAAAGCTGCCTTGGGATCCCGTCGGCGTAGCCAATGGCTAGGGTGGCAATGCGGCTGGGCCGGGAAGTGATGTAGCGGTGTCCGTAGCTGACGCCGGTGTAGGCAGGTACGGTTTGGATGTGGGTCAGCCGCGCCTTGAGGCGCAGGATTGGTCTCAGCCCCGGCACCTGCAGGTGCGGGGCAGGAGACAAGCCGTAGAGGGCTAACCCCAGCCGCACGCGGGAGTAGTGAAGACGGGTGAGGGCGCCGGCAGAGTTATCCAGATGCAGGGGGGGCAAGGGATCCCCGGCCTGGCGGATCTGCTCCACCACCTGGGCAAAGCGGGCCTCCTGCAGGGCCATTACTGGAGAATCGGGCTCATCTGCTGTTGCGAAGTGGGAAAATAGGCTACGGCCCTCCAGCTCGGGGATCCGGCAGATCTGCCCCCACACGGCGGCAGCCTCCTGCCAAGGGATCCCCAGGCGGGTCATGCCCGTATCGACATTGACGTGCACCGGAACTGGTCGCCCAGCCCAGCAGGCCACCTGGCGCAGCAGGGGGATTTGCTCAGCCCGGGTGAGGCTGACCTCTAGCTGCGCAGCCATGGCCTGCTGCAGCTCCGCCCAGGTATTCAAAGCACCTAGAACCAGGATGGGAGCCTGTAAGCCTATCTGGCGCAGCTCGATCCCTTCGGCCAGGGTAGCCACACACAGCCCCTTGGCCCCGGCAGCCACCAGCAGGGGAGCCACCAAACGAGCTCCATGGCCGTAGGCATTGGCCTTGACCACTGCCCAGATCTCCACATTTGAGCCCAGGCGGGCCTGCAACAGCCTTAGGTTTTCTCGCAACTGGGCCGCGTCAATTTCCACCCACGCCCGGCTGGTCAGCAACTCCCGCTCTAGGTTGCAATCCGGCCAGAGCCTCGTCTTGCCAAGGGGATCCGCCTCCTGGGATCCCTGGCCCAGGGCCTCCCTCTGGCTCCACGGGGCAGACGCCGTAGCCAGAGGGCTAGGCACTGCCGCCACCAGCCCAGCAGCGTCGTCTGGCGTGGACAAGCTCCTCACACCCGGCCAATGCATCAGTGCTAGATTTAGCGCAAAGTCCAGCCCGGTGCCATCCACAGCAGCGGCACTTCCGGGATCCCGGCCACCGCGTCGTTCTCCCCCAAGTGAGCTGGCCAGAGACTTTGCCCTTGCAAAGGCAGTCCTTGGCTCAATAGCCGCCGCAGCGCGCGTTGGAGCGGATCTCTCTCCCCTGCTGGTGACAAGGAGGGATCCCCCGTCATCCGCCGCAGATCCTCCACGGCTTCGGTATATCCTCCCAAGGCATCCACCAGGCCCAGCTCCACCGCCTGGGCCCCAGTAAAGAGGCGCCCATCAGCCAACTGGCGCACGCGGGCCTCATCCAGACTCTGCCGCCGCGCGATCATCTCTGCATCCAGCACCGCCTCTGCGCCTTTTTCCGGCAAGCGTTGGCGCCCACGGGCCACATCGCGAACAAACTGGTCGAGAGTGTCCTCGACCAGCTCTTGCAGCAGACGTTGTTCCTGGGGGGTAGCAGCACGGAAAGGGGAAAGAATATCTTTGTACTCGCCGGTTTTGAAGGTCTGCGGCTCTATGCCGTAGTTTTCGAGCAATTTGCCGAAGTTAAGGCTGCTGATGATCACTCCTATGCTGCCCGTCAGAGTACCCGGGTTGGCGTAGATCTTGTCGGCAGCACTGGCCACGTAGTAGCCGCCGCTGGCGGCAATGTCTTCCAGAATGGCGATCACCGGCTTACCGGCCTCCCGCAGGGCGGTGACGGCGCGGTAGAGTTCCTGGCTGGATCCCACGGCCCCCCCAGGACTGTTGATGCGCAGCAGGACGGCTTTGACCGTGCTATCCTCAACCGCCTCTTGCAACTGCTCCAAAGGGGAGAGGGGCAAGCCCACCAAGGCCGAGCGGCGCAGGCCGCCTATTGGGCCCTCGAGGGTGACCACCTCAATGCGATCCGCCCCCCGAGGAGTCTCTAGACCAACTCCCCCTCGAGTCGACTCGGCAGCAGGTCGCCTGCTGCCAATCAGGGCTGCAATGAGGCAAACCACTAGCAAAGCAGCCGCCAAAATGCGGTTCAGCTGACTTTCCTGGGTCACAGGCTCCCCCTTGTCACTGACTCTGTTCTATCACTCGGCAAGCTTCTGGAGCGACTGACCCCAAGGCACAACTGGCCCCGTCCTCTGCAGGCAAGCAGGGGAAGGGTAGTGCGGACAGTCAAGCAGTTGTAGTATACTGGCTATTGCCACCTAAAGCAGCCTACGGCAGGATAGGCCGAGGCTTGTGCCTGGAGAAGTCCGAAGGAGGAATAAGGCTTGCCCCCGATTAGGTGCTTGGTCAAGAGGGCAGCTATTTCCCAGGAAAGCCAAGCTTCTTGCATCAGCAGAGCTGCTTCTCTAGGCTAGAATTGGGTAGAGGGGGATGCTACTGTCGAACCCTTTGACTTTAGTCTCGGGGCTTTAGCTCAGTTGGTAGAGCACTTCAATGGCATTGAAGGGGTCAGCGGTTCGAGTCCGCTAAGCTCCATTGCCAAAGCAGTTAGGGGAGGGAAGAGAGGTGGGGAGAGACTCTCGGAGAGGGCCAAGGTTGCCGTAGCTGGTCTGCAAAGTGGGGGGCGGGAGGCCATGAAGCTTCGCCCTCTGGCTTGAACCAAGCAGAAAATCTCCCTATACTTCAGGAAGCTTCGTCTCCCTTTACCTATGCGTGTTCCCTCCTCAGGCGACCCGGATCCCACCCTTCCCGAGGCTCAGGCTGGCCAGTTGGCTCGGGAGGCTGTTCCGCTTGCCCAACCAGAGGCGGATCCCCCGGCAGCCCCTCCTTTGACCCTGCGGCAGCAGCAGTTGCAGTCTTGGCTAGCCGAAGCTCCAGGGGAGCTGCAGGAGCAGCACACTCTTCAAAATCTGCAGGCTGAAGTCCAAGCCCTGCGCACTCAGCTGCAGGAGCGGGAACGCGCCCTGCAGCAGTTGCAACAAACCCTGGCAGAGCAAAAGGTTCAGCTCTCGGAGCAAGAAGCTCAGCTGGCGGCACGACAACGCCTCAACGAGCGGCAGCGCCAAGACATCGAAGCCTTACAGGAGCAGATCGAGCAGTTACGGCTGGCCCATGCCCAGGAGCGCCGTCAGTGGGAACACCGTCAGCAGGAGCTGCAGGCGTCGCTGCTGGAAGCCCAGGATCTGGCTGAAAGACGGGGGGGGATGCTGCAGCGCTTCAAGGCCGAGCTTTCTTTGGCCCGCACCCAACTGGCGGAAGCGCAGGCAGAGCTGAGCGGACTACGGGCTCTCTACAACGAGCAGCGGGCCGCTTGGCAGGAAGAACGGGAGCGCCTTGAGGCGCGGCTAGCAGGCTATGCTGAGACGGAGGCGGAAGCGCAGCAGCGCTGGCAGGAGCAACGGCAGGAATTAGAGGCGGCCCTCTCCCAAGCCCAGGCGGAAATTGCCCGCTGGCAGAAGCAGTACACCCAGGCCCAGCAGCATCTTGAGGAATTGGAGCGGCAGCTCCAAGCGGCTTTGGAGCAGCTTGCCGAACAATCTGCTAGGCAATCGCAGTGGCGCTCTGCCCAGGTGGCCATTGCCCATTTACAGGAACAAACCGAAGCCTTGGAGGCCCAGGTGAAGGCTCTGCAGGCAGAGCGAGCGGCTCTTTTAGAAGAGAACCGCGCCCTGAAAGAGAAGTACGAGCAGCAACAAATGCATGTGCTTAGCCTGAAGGCAGCCCTAGAGCGCAGAGGTCTGGAGATTCCGTCTCAGGTTGATAGGGTGGCCAAGGTGGGCGACACGCCAAGGGGAGCCAAGTCTCCTGCCCCCCTCCAGGCCGCTAAGCCTGTGCCTCAGCCACGACCTCTGCTGGCTCGGGCCGGGAGGCAAGCGGTAGACCTGCCGCGGTTTTTGCCCCGTCCGTGAGGGATTCCGCTCCTCCCCGCTGGTTGGAGGTGTGGGTGGATCATCCTCGCTTGGGGGGGTGCTTTATCTACCGCGTGCCGGAGGGATGGGAGCCGGAGGCTGGCGATCTCCTCAGAGTTCCCTTTGGCCAGCAGGTGGTGGGAGCAGTGGCCCTGGGCTGGCGCACCGAGTTGCCGGCAGGGGTAGATCCCCAGTCAGTGCGGGCAATCGAGGCGGTGGTGGCCAAGGGGATCCTGCCCCAGGAGTTCTGGCCTCTGCTGCAGCGGGTAGCCGATTACTATCTCACTCCTCTGGCGCAGGTGGTGCGCACCGTTTTGCCGCCGGGCTTGCTGAGCCGCTCCCAGCGGCGGATCCGCCTGGTTGGATCCCCGCAAGGGGAATGTTCGCCGGCTGCCCAGGCTTTGCTGCGGCTGCTCCAGGAGAAGGGGGGGGAGCTGTCTTGGCGTTACCTCCAGCAGCAGCTGCCCGGCGCCGAGGTGGCTCTGCGGGAGCTGCAGCGGCGGGGTTGGGTGGAGAGCTTCTGGCAGGAGCAGCAGGGGGGCAGGGTGAAAACCCAACAGGCGGCCACCCTAGTGGAGGACTCGCTGGAGGGGCTGAGCCTGCCCCAGCAGAAGGCGCTGCAGATCCTCAAGCAAAAGGGGGGGGAGCTGCTGCTGGTCGAGTGGGAGCGCCTAGCGGGGGTGAGCCGGTCAGTGTTGCAGAGCCTGGCCCGCAAAGGCCGGGTGCACCTCTACGAGCGACCTCTGCTGCGGCTGGGGGAGGCCGGCCGGCCTGTGGAGAAAGATTGGCCCAAGCCTCTGACGCCAGCCCAGGCCGAGGCAGTGGCGGCCATCCAGCAAGCCCTGGGGCGAAACCAACGCTTTCTGCTGCACGGGGTCACTGGCTCTGGCAAGACGGAGGTCTACCTGCAAGTCATTGCCCAGGTGCTGCAGCAGGGGCGGTCGGCCTTGGTGCTGGTGCCGGAGATTGGTCTTACCCCGCAACTGACGGATCGCTTTCGGGCGCGGCTGGGATCCCGCGTGTGGACTTACCACAGCGGCCTCTCGGCAGGGGAGCGCTACGACCTCTGGCGACAGATGTTGGTCTCTGCTCCCCAGGTGGTGATCGGCACCCGCTCGGCAGTGTTTGCCCCTTTGGCCAATCTCGGCCTGATTGTTTTGGACGAGGAGCACGATGACAGCTTCAAGCAGGATCAGCCCCAGCCCTGTTACCACGCCCGCCAGGTGGCGGAGTGGCGGGCCGAGCTGGCCAACTGTCCCTTGGTTTTAGGCAGCGCCACACCGGCGGTGGAAACCTACGCCGCCCACCTGCAGGATCCGCAGCGCTGGGTTCGCCTCTCTTTGCCGCAGCGCATCCCCCAGGCGGGGATCCCGGCCACCCTGCCCCACCTGGAGCTGGTGGATATGCGCCAGGAGCTGCAGGCCGGTAACCGCAGCATTCTCAGCCGCCGCCTGCAACAAGCTCTGCAGGAGACTTTGGACAGGGGGGAACAGGCCATCCTCTTTGTGCCCCGCCGCGGCTACAGCACCTTTGTCCTCTGTCGCAGTTGCGGCTTTGTCCTCACCTGCGCCCATTGCGATGTCTCCCTCACCTTTCACGTGGAGGGCGGGCAAGAGCTGCGCTGTCACTACTGCGGCGCCCGCCAACCCCATCCCCAGCGCTGCCCTGCCTGTGGCTCGCCCTACCTTAAGCACTTCGGCACTGGCACCCAGAAGGTGGTGGAAGTGCTGCAGCAGCACTGGCCGCAGCTGGGGATCCTGCGCTACGACAGCGACGCCACTCGCCGCAAGGGATCCCACCGGGACTTGCTGGAGCAGTTTCGCAGCGGCAAAGCGCAGGTGCTGGTGGGCACCCAGATGCTCACCAAGGGGCTGGACATCCCCCAGGTAACGCTGGTGGGGGTGGTGGCCGCCGATGGACTGCTGCACCAGCCTGACTACCGCGCTGGCGAGCGTACCTTTCAACTCCTGACCCAAGTGGCGGGCCGGGCAGGACGGGGATCCCTGCCGGGCCAGGCAATTATCCAGACCTATTTGCCAGAGCACCCCATCTTGCAAGCGGTGCTGGCCCACAACTACGAGGGCTTTGTCCAGGCCGAGCTGCGCCAACGCCAAGAGGGGGGCTATCCCCCCTATCGGGCCCTGATTTTGGTGCGCTTGAGCAGCAGCCGCCTGGAGGTGCTGGAGCGCTACTGCAGCCGCCTAGCTGAGGGCCTGCAGGGGATCCCGGCGGAGGTGTTGGGGCCAGGACCGGCCCAAGTGGAGCGGGTTGCCGGCCGCTACCGCTGGCAGATCCTCCTCAAACAGCTTCCCGATCAGCCCTGGGATCGCGCCCAGATTGCGGCCCACCTGGGCAGCGCCCTTGGATCTATCCCCCAGGGGATTCGCGTCAGCCTCGATGTGGATCCGCTGCGGATCCTCTAGGGGCGGCAGTTTTGCCGCAGCTTGGCGTTGGATGGCCCCAACCTGTTTTATAGTCGTTTAAGCTTCGTTTAAGCTCAGGGATCCCCCACGGGTCAAAGGCCGGCGCTAGGCGGGATCCCGTCAAGCTGCCAGCGTCAATCCTGGGAGGAGAAGGATTTGTGGCCTATCGTGTAACGTTGATCCCCGGCGATGGCATTGGCCCGGAAGTAACCAGGGCAATGACCACAGTCCTGGAGGCCACCGGGGTGGACTTGGAGTGGATCCGAGTAGAAGCAGGGGTAGAGGTGATTGAGAAATACGGCACACCTTTGCCACCGCAGGTGTTGGAGTCCATCCGGGAAACCAGAGTGGCCATCAAAGGGCCCATCGGCACCCCTGTAGGCACGGGCTTTCGCTCAGTCAATGTAGCCATCCGCAAAGAGCTGGATCTCTACGCCAACCTGCGCCCGGCCAAGTCCATCCCCGGCATCAAAAGCCCCTTTCAAAACGTTGACCTGGTGGTGGTGCGGGAAAACACCGAGGATCTCTACGCCGGGATCGAGTTCGAGCGAGGCACCCCCGAAGCAGCCCACGCTCGCGAGGAGATGATGCGTCTTTCTGGCAAGTTCATCCGCGAGGGATCTGCCATTGGCATCAAACCCATCTCGGAGTTTGGCAGCCGTCGCATTGTCAAGTTTGCTTTTGAATATGCCCGCCAAAACGGCCGCAAAAAGGTAACGGCCGTTCACAAAGCCAACATCATGAAGTTTACCGACGGCCTGTTTTTGCAGGTGGCACGGGAGGTGGCCCAGGAGTACCCCGACATCGAGTTTGAAGATCGCATTGTCGACAACATGTGCCTGCAACTGATGCAAAAGCCCCAGCTCTACGATGTGCTGGTACTCACCAATCTTTATGGGGATATTATCTCGGATCTGTGCGCCGGCATGATTGGGGGGCTGGGGGTGGCGCCGGGGGCCAACATTGGGGATGGGATTGCAGTTTTTGAGGCCATCCACGGCTCGGCGCCCAAGTACGCCGGCCAAAACAAGGTCAACCCCTCTGCCCTTATCCTCTCCGGCGCCATGATGCTGCGCTACCTGGGCGAGCGGGAAGCTGCCGCGAGGGTAGAAGCGGCAGTGCGGTCGGTCATTGCCGAAGGCAAGTACGTCACCTACGACCTGGCGCAAGGGGAGCCCGTCGGCACCCAGGAGATGGCTGAGGCTATTGCCGCCCGCGTGCAGGAGATGGCCCCCCATGAGGGCCGGGATCCTATTCCCATCGAGTCCTAGATCCCTGCTTCCCTCGGGAGAGGGTGAGGGCTCAGTAACCCAGAACCGGATCCACCACCCCCAGCAAGGGTTCTCCCAGCCGAAAGCGGCGCACGTTTTCCCGCACCCGCTCGGAGAGGGCAGGGACAATCATGGCGTCGGTGATGGCCGTGTGGGGGGTAATGAGGCAATTGGGCAAGCGCCAGAGGGGATGTCCCGCCGGCAGCGGCTCTGGGTCTGTAACATCTAGGGCAGCGCCTCGAATGATCCCTTCCTGCAAGGCGCTTACCAGATCTGCAGTTACGATATGTTTCCCGCGGGCCACATTGACCAGCCAGCAGCCGGATCCCATCTGCTCCAGCTCTGGCCGGGCAATGATCCCCTCTGTCTCGGGGGTGAGGGCCAAGGCCAGGATCACCACATCCGCTCCTGCCAGCACCGCCTGCCGCTCTGCCAGGGTCACCACCCGGCTAGCTCCTGGCAAGGGATCCGCCCTGCGCCGCACCACGTCAACGGAGCAGCGGAAGGGCTGTAACAACTGGATCAGCGCCTGGGCAATGCCCCCCGCCCCAAAGATAACCACGCGGCTGCCCCAGAGGCTGGTGCCGGATCCCGGCTGCCACGTCTGGGCCAGAGCGCGCTGCTTGAGATCCCGCAGGCCGGCCAAAGTGAGGGCCAGGGCATGCTCGGCCACCGCCTGAGCGTACACTCCTTTGCCGCAGGTCCACACATAGGCAGGATCCAGAATACCCGCTTGGGCAAAAGGCTCTACCCCTGCCCAGGGCAACTGCACCCAGCGGATCCCTTGGCCCTCTGCTAGGCAACGCCTTAAACTCGGTACATCGAAGCCATCGGTCCAGACCAAGGCTTCTGCTTCGGATAGGGGCACAATTTCGCCACCCCCCGCCAAGACTGCTGCCTTCAGCCAGGGGCGAAGATCAGCCGGCTCAACAGCAATGCGCTTGCCTTGAATGCCCATTGCAGCTGGTGGAGAAGGGCTTTCCTCCGTTTTGACCTCCTTGCCGCCCTCAAGGGGGGATGCCTACCGCACAGTTGCTAAGGGCTCCCTCCTCCTGAGGCAAACGGTGAGCTCCTGGACCGAGGGCCTGCTGGCTACTCCCACCCTGCCGTAGGCGGCAGCAAGACCATTAAAAGCCCATAGCCCGCCAAAGGTAAACCAGGTAGGACGGGACTTGTCACGCATTGGGGTAAAAGAGGGTTAAGGGATCCCAAAAGGAGGAGGGAGGGGCAATGGGGAGGGTCTAGGTTGAGAAGTACTGCCTCTGCTTACCTCTGCGCCATGACCCTTTCTGAGTTTCTGACCCTAATAGCGCTGCTCTTTCCAGGGATCCTGCTGTCATTGATCCTGATGGCCACTTTTGCTGCTGGGGGATAGGGAGGAACCGCAAGCCCGGCACCGCCGCCGCAGCCTTTGGAGAGTTCCGCAGGCCGTCTCCCCGCTTTGGGAGGAGGAGTCCTGCTGAGAGGGGAGCGGAGTAAGCGATAATGAGGGCGGCGTTGGCACGCTGTAGTCGTGATGCGCATCTCCTTGAAGTGGTTGCGGGAACTGGTGGACTTTGAGCTTTCCCCCGAAGAACTGGCAGAAGCCCTCACAATGGTGGGCTTTGAAGTGGAGGAAATCGAGGACCGCCGCCGTTGGGCAGAGGGGGTGGTTCTGGGCAAGATTCTGACTGTCGAGCCCCATCCCCATGCCGATAAGCTGCGGGTTTGCCAGGTGGATTTGGGGGGCAAGCAGCCAGCTACGATTGTCTGCGGAGCGGCCAACGCCCGCCCTGGCCTGCTGGTTGCTGTAGCCACGCCAGGCACCCATTTGCCTGCTGTGGACCTGACCATTGCCAAAGCAGAAAAGCGAGGGGTGCTTTCGGAGGGCATGATTTGTTCTCTGGCCGAGCTGGGCTTGGAGAAAACCTCAGAAGGGATCCACGAATTTCCGCCCGATCTGGACCTCAAGGCCCACCCGCTGGGCTCTGATGTGCGCCCCCTCCTGGGCCTAGATGATGTGGTGCTGGATCTCACCTCCACCGCCAACCGCGCCGATGCCCTGAGCATGGTGGGGATTGCCCGCGAGGTGGCCGCCCTCACCCGCCATCCGCTGCGCCTGCCCCCAGTACAGTCCCTGCGGGCCCAGCCCATCCCCGACTTCAAACTGCGCATTGCCGACGCCAAAGCCTGCCCCGCCTACAGCGGCGTGCTGATTGAGGGGGTCAAGGTTGGTCCTTCTCCCGACTGGCTAAAACACCGCCTGGCCGCCGCTGGGATGCGCTCCATCAACAATGTTGTAGATGTTACCAATTTCATCCTGCTGGAATGGGGCCAGCCTTTGCACGCCTTCGATTGGGATCGCCTCCTGCAGGTCATGGGTAAGCAGGAGCCCACCATTGAGGTGCGCTTTGCCCAGGCGGGGGAAACGCTGAAGACCCTGGACGGCCAAACCCGTACTTTGCAGCCTGAAAGCCATCTCATCGTTGCTGGCAGCCACCCGGTGGCCCTAGCCGGTGTCATGGGAGGAGCGGAGACGGAGGTGGACGCGGCCACCACAAAGGTTTTTCTGGAAGCGGCCCTCTTTGACCCAGTGGTGACGCGCCGCTCAGCCCGCTCGCAGGGACTGCGCACGGAAGCCTCCGCCCGCTATGAGCGGGGTGTGAACATGGCTACCCTTGAGCTGGCACGGGATCGGGCGGTGCAGTTGATTTTGCAGCTGGCCGGAGGCTCGGTGGTTGGCCTCACTACCTTTGACCAGCGGCCACCGCTAGAGCGGACCCTGCAGCTGCGGCTGTCGCGGCTCATTGATGTGCTGGGGGAGGAGGTGCGGCCAGAGGAGGTGGAGGAAATTTTGTCGGCTCTGGGCTTTCAGCTTTCCCCTTGTCAGGAAGCTGCCCCGAAGGCCGGCCCTGCTACCGAGACAGCGAGCGTAGCCCGCTGCGTCTGGCAGGTCTCTGTTCCCCCCCATCGATTGCGGGATATCGAGCGAGAGATCGACCTCATTGAGGAGTTTGCCCGCCTCTACGGCTATGACCGCTTCTCAGAAACCCTGCCCACGGAGCCGCAGGTGGGATCCCTCTCTACACGGGAAGCTTTGACTCGGCAAATTCGCGAGGTGATGCGGGGCATTGGCCTGACGGAGGTGTACCACATCTCCCTCTGCTCGGCAGAAGCAGAGAGCTCCCTAGTGAAAATTGCCAATCCCCTTTCACCAGAGTACTCGGCCGTGCGCAAGGCGCTGCTGCCCGGCTTGGTGGAGGCTTTCCGCTACAACTGGGCTCAGGGGAATGGCCCTCTACAGGCTTTTGAAATTGGCCATGTCTTCGACTATGCCCCTCCCTCTAGCCCTGAGCCCTACCAGGAGGCAGAACACCTGGGCGGCATTCTGGGTGGGGATCTCAACCCCAACGACTGGCGGCACTCCAACCAGCCCATGGACTGGTTTGAGGCCAAGGGGCTCTTGGTCTCAGCCCTGGAGCGGCTGGGATTTGCCCCTGAGTTTCGTCCGGATCCCCCTGCGGCGCAATCGCCCCTGTTGCACCCCGGCCGGCAAGCTGGCCTCTGGATCGAGGGATCCCGCATCGGCATCTTCGGGCAGTTGCACCCCCGCCTCTGCCAGGAGAAGGGGTTGCCGGACGAGGTTTATGGGTTTGAGGTGGATCTGGATCCCCTGCTGGCCGGCCTGGAGAGGCGGAGCCTGGTACAATTTTCTCCCTTTTCACCTTTCCCCGCCTCGGCGCGAGACATTGCCTTCTTTGCGCCGCTGGAGCTATCCGTGGCGGAAATCGAGAAGGTCATCCGCCAGGCGGCAGGTCCTCTGCTGCAGTCGGTGCAGCTTTTTGACGAATATCGGGGCCAGGGGGTACCACCAGGGCAGCGCAGCCTCGCCTTCCGCCTGGTCTATCGCGCTCTGGATCGCACCCTCACCGAGGCAGAGGTGGAAGCTGCGCAAAACCAAGTAAGAGCCCAGTTGGAGAAACACTTTCCGGTTACCTTGCGCAGCTAGCAGCCTGTCAGTTTCTAGTACGATCTTCTGGAAGTTTTTGTCTTCCACGGGACTCCTGGCCGTGCAGACCAACGCCTCTCTTTCAGGAACAACCAGCCCTCAGGCTGTAGCCTGCGATCCCCTGACACGGGCGCAGATTCTCATCGAAGCCCTGCCCTACATTCAGCAGTACCAGGGGCGCATCATGGTCATCAAATACGGCGGCGCCGCCATGGTGCAGCAGGAGCGCCGAGCTGAGGTGCTACGGGATATTGTCTTTCTTGCCTGTGTCGGCATTCGGCCGGTGCTGGTGCATGGCGGGGGGCCGGAAATCAACAGTTGGCTGCAGAAGCTGGGTATCCCCTTCAAGTTTGTCGATGGCCTGCGAGTAACCGATGCTGCCACCATGGAGGTGGTGGAGATGGTGCTGGTGGGCAAGGTTAACAAACAGATCGTGCAGTTGATTAGCCTGGCTGGCGGGTCGGCGGTGGGGCTGTGTGGCCGGGATGGCAACCTCATTAGAGCTCGCTCCCAGGGCCGAGCGGAAATTGGCTTTGTAGGGGAGGTGAGCAGCGTCAACCCCCAGGTGCTGCACACCCTACTGGAGGGCAGCCAGATCCCAGTCATTGCCAGCGTAGCCGCCGACGAGACCGGCCAAGCCTACAACATCAATGCTGATACGGTGGCCGGGGAGCTGGCAGCCTCTTTGGGGGCCGAAAAGTTAATCCTCCTCACCGACACCCCCGGCATCCTCAGAGACCCTGCCGATCCCAGCTCCCTAATTCCACTCCTGGATATCGAGACAGCCCGCCAGTTAATCCAGAGCGGCGTGGTTAGGGGCGGCATGATCCCTAAGGTGCAGTGTTGCATTCGCGCCCTGGCTCAAGGGGTTCGGGCTGCCCACATCCTAGACGGCGGATCCCCTCATTCCCTGCTCTTGGAACTGCTGACCGATGCTGGCGTGGGCACTAAGCTTGTCCCCTCTCAATTTTCCGCCCAGTTGGAGAGGCTCAACAATGGGGCCGGCTAGGCTCTACCCCACCTGGCTAAGGAATTGGCTATCCACGCTAAGCTACAGCTAGGCGGGTTCTTGTTGGACTTGCTGCTGGCGTGAACTGTCCCAGTTGGGCTATGAGGACGGCCAGTTCTTGGGGCAGGCAGCGCTGGGTTTCTTTCTCTTGGTGCAGCCAAGAATGGGGCCTGCTGCCTGCTCAGCCAGCTCAAGAGCATCTTCGCGGGGTACCGGCAGCTGGGCCCCACATTCGGCCAAGTACTCGTAGCCGCCGATGGCCAGGCGCAGCCCCGTCAACAGCAAAGCGGCCACAGTGCTGGGGTAGCCTGCCCAACTGCTAGGCCATAGAAGGCCAGGGCTGAGAGGACATGCAAAGCCACGGCAAGGCGCAGCGGCCAGCGGCTAAGCTTCTGCACAAAGAGAGGTTGAGGCTTCCACCGGGATCCCGCGCTTCTGAGACCCAGCGGCCTCGTGGGGCACGGCTTTGGCCTGAACGTCAAGCCTCCAGGATAGCAATCCCAACCCCCCTCTCCCAGAGGGAGAGGGAACAGGGGGGAGGGCTAAGCCTCCTCAGGGAGGGAGCTTAGAGTAGATCTGTTGCCTTCATCGTTTTTGGGTGTGAGTCAGTGAGCCTTGCCCCCTTTCCTCCTGCTGCTGCTTCCCACAGGGATCCCCGCAGCGATTGGCGGTTGCTGCGGCTGCTCTGGCCCTATGCCCGGCGGCACCTAAAGCTGTTGCTGGCCGCCTTGGCCTTTTTGCCGCCCCTGGCCTTGGCGGATGCGGTGCAGCCTTTAATCTTGCAGCGGGCCTTAGATGGCCCCATCGCCCAAGCCTTTGCCCAAGGTGATAGCAGGCCCCTTGCCGGCCTCTGGCCCCACTTGGGTCTGTTGGTTCTCACCCTGCTAGCCCGCTGGGTTTTCCAGGCCCTGGAGGGCTACAGCAGCCAAAAGCTGGGGCAGTTGATGACCCGCGACCTCCGCAACGATCTCTTTGCCCACGTGCTGGCCCTGCCAGCGCAATTTTTCGATCGCACCCCCGTGGGCAAGCTCATTACCCGCCTCACCAGTGACGTGGAAGCGTTGGGGGACGTGTTTTCCACCGGTGCGGTTGGCATCGTCAGCGACCTGTTTACCCTGATAGTCGTTGCAGCGGTGATGCTTAGCCAGCGCTGGGATCTGGGCCTACTGCTGATCCTCATCGTCCTGCCGATTAGCGCCCTTGTCCTCGAGCTGCAGCGTCGCTTCCGAGACGCCAACTCTCGCGCCCGGGAAGAGCTCTCCAAGCTCAACGCTTGGATCCAAGAAAACGTCTTGGGCATTGCCGTAGTGCAACTATTTCGCCGGGAGCGGCTCAACAGCGAGATTTTTCAAGCCACCAATCGGCGCTATATCCAAGAGGTGGATCAGACCATCTTCTACGACGCTGCCCTTTCTGCCGTTTTGGAGTGGGTTGCGTGGCTAGCGGTGGCCGCTCTCCTGTGGGTGGGCGGACAGCAGGTGCTGGCAGCCGGAGGGGGATCCCTGCCTTTACCCCGAGAACCCCTCACCTTCGGCAGCCTCTACGCCTTCATTCTCTTTTCCCAGCGCTTTTTCAACCCCCTGCGCCAGTTGGCGGAAAAGTTCACCGCCCTGCAGGCGGGGTTCACTGCCGTGGAACGCATCGACAACATCCTCAGCCTCCCCGTGGCCATTCGGGATCCTGCTCAGCCGCGCCACCTGCCCCCAACGGCCAAAGGGGAGGTGCAGTTCGAGCAGGTCTGGTTTGCCTACAACCCCGGCGAGTGGGTGCTCAAAGACCTCAGCTTCACCATCCGCCCCGGCGAAAAGGTCGCCCTGGTGGGGCCCACCGGCGCCGGTAAAAGCTCCATCATCCGCCTACTTTGCCGCCTTTACGAGGTAACTCGCGGCTGCATCCGCATCGACGGCGTGGACATTCGCGATCTGCCCCAGGCCGAGCTGCACCGCCACCTGGGCGTGATCCTGCAGGATGGATTCTTGTTCTCTGGAGATATCCAACAAAACATCACCCTGGGAGAGGCAGGGGATCTGGCGGCAGTAGAGCGGGTGGCCCGCCAACTCCACCTGCACGAGCTCATCCGCGAGCTGCCCCAGGGTTACGCCACCCCCGTGCGAGAGCGGGGCAGCAACCTCTCCAGCGGCCAAAAACAGCTCATTAGCTTTGTGCGGGCCCTGTGGCGGGATCCGAAAATCTTGGTCTTGGATGAGGCCACCGCCAGCCTGGATGTGGGCACCGAGGCCCTAATCCAGTCCGCCCTGCAAACCCTCCTGCGGGATCGCACCGCCCTCATCATCGCCCACCGTCTCTCCACCATCCGCAATGTGGATCGCATCCTGGTGCTGCAGCGGGGGGAGCTGAAAGAAGAGGGATCCCACGCCGAGCTCATGGCCCGCAACGGTCTCTACGCCAAGCTCTATCGGCTCCAGGATCTGGGCAGCTAGCGAGTCGAGCCAGACCGAGAGCGAATTGCCTTGAGGGTGGTGAAGCGGGCCTCCGCCAAAGCAATGCGAGCCCTGCAGAGGAACAGGCTGCCACTGTCGAGGGCCGCGTCTTTCAGGCTGGCCAAAGCGTCGCCAGCTTGTACCAGGAAACGACGGCCCCAGCTGGAGAAGCCTTTGCTGAAGGTGGTGATGAGGCGTTCCATAGGGGATGAACCTTCTGCATCTCCTCCTTAGCCTACTCTGCCAGCAGGGGATCTCCACAAGCTAGAGAGGCCCCCAGGAAGATCGTTACAGATTATTAAAAATTTGCCGTCAAGGCGTCAGGCTGGCTATGATAGCTCCCAAGCCTGGCACACAACGAGAAAACAGTAAGCCATGAGTCAGCGGCCAGAGGTTGTAGAAGGCCCAGAAGCCAAGCAAAAAGTTACGCTGTATCTTTCGCCTGAACTCCACCGCAGTCTAAAGATTCGGGCTGCCGTAGAGCGGGAGCCAATGTCAGCGGTGGCAGAGAAAGCCCTCAGCTTCTACCTGCTTCACCCAGAGGTAATTGAGGGAGTACAGGGCAGTACCTACCGGGTTCACCGCTGCCCTGAGTGCAGCCACCCGTTTGTCATTCGCAACGGGGAGGTGGTCTCTCTCCACCACCAGTCTGCCACTACAGCCATCCTTGGAGAGGTGGAGCCGGAATACTGGGGAGCGGCCACGAGTTCAGGGGAGCGGTGCCAGGATGCGTTGGTGCCCTGCTGAGGCGCTTCTTAGGGTGCCTCCTCCGCCCCGAGTTAGGGCATAGACTTTCTTAGTCTTGCTTTTACCTCAGCTTCTTTCCCTCCGCGCAGTTGGTGTTTTCCATGCAAGAGCTCAGCATCCTTATCCAAGCTCAATACCCACTGCTTTACCTGGTTACCTCAGAGGAGGAGCGGGCGGAGGCAACCCTGGCGGCAATTGCCCGTACTCTTAGGCCGCAGCGCCGCTTGTTTATCTGGACGGTTACTCATGGCATTGTTGAATACGGCAACCCCCGCAGCCTAACCCAGCACAACACCCAGTCTCCCCAGCCCGCTATTCAGTGGGCAATGGAGCAAAAGGATCCTGCCATCTTCGTCTTCAAGGATCTGCACGACTTTCTCGACAACCCTGAGGTCAAGCGCTGGCTACGGGATGCGGTGGCCAGCCTCAAGGGATCCTACAAAACCCTCCTCCTCATGTCGCCAGTCCAGGTGATTCCGGTTGAGCTGGAAAAGGATGTCTGCGTGGTGGACTTCCCGCTGCCCGACATGGCCACGTTGGAGCGCATCCTCAACCGGCAGTTGGAGCAGCTTCCGCGGGGGGGATCCGTGAGCCCTGAAACGCGGGAAAAGTTGGTTAAGGCGGCCCTGGGGCTGACGCAGGAGGAGGCAGAAAAAGTTTACCGCAAGGCCGTGGTGATGCATGGCCGCCTTAGCGAGGCGGAGGTGGACATCATCCTTTCCGAGAAAAAGCAACTGATCCGCCGCAATGGCATCCTCGAGTTCATCGAAGAAGACGAGTCCATCGACGCTGTTGGCGGTCTGGAAGAGTTAAAGCGCTGGTTGCTGCAGCGTTCCGAGGCCTTTACTGAGCGAGCCCGAGCCTATGGGCTGCCTGCTCCCAAGGGCCTGCTGATCCTAGGGGTGCCGGGCTGCGGCAAGTCCTTAATTGCCAAGACTACTGCTCGTCTCTGGGGCTTGCCCCTGCTGCGCCTGGACATGGGCCGTGTCTACGATGGCTCTATGGTGGGGAAATCAGAGGCCAACCTGCGCAGCGCTCTGCGCACCGCTGAGTCGCTGGCGCCAGCCATCCTCTTCATCGACGAGCTGGATAAAGCCTTTGCCGGCGCCGCGGGCTCCAGTGACTCCGATGGAGGTACCTCCAGCCGCATCTTCGGTTCCTTCCTTACCTGGATGCAGGAGAAGCGCTCGCCAGTCTTCGTCATCGCCACCGCCAACCGCGTGGATCGCCTCCCGGGGGAGTTTCTACGCAAGGGCCGCTTTGACGAGATCTTCTTCGTGGATCTACCCAACATCAACGAGCGCATGGAGATCTTTCGGATCCACCTGCAGAAGCGGCGGCGCGACATCAGTCGCTTTGACCTGCGGCAGTTGGCCGCTGCCTGCGAGGGCTTCTCCGGCGCGGAGATTGAGCAAGTTTTGATTGCTGCCATGTACGAAGCGTTTGCCCAGAACCGTGAGTTTACCCAGTTGGACATTTTGGCAGCAACGAAAGCAACTCAACCGCTATCCCGCACCATGACGGAGCAAGTGGTAGCGTTGAGGGAATGGGCCCAGCAGCGGGCTCGGCCAGCAGCAGCTGCTGTGGCCGAGTACCAGCGACTGGAGTTCTAGCGAACGGTTAAGGCCAAAATGCCGCTGCAGAGGTAGAGATGGCCTTAACTCACTGCTAGAAGTTGCCCATTGTTTCTGTTGATGTTCCAACCCCTACACAAAGGAGGAGAAACACCATGTCTCATTTTAGCACTCTGCGCACCAAAATCACCGACGGTCAAATCCTAATTAACTCCCTGCGCGATCTTGGCTACACCGTTAAGCTGAACGCGGAGGTACGTGGCTACAATGGCCAGCGGGTTCGCGCCGACATCGTAGCTCAGTTGGAGGGCGACTACGATCTGGGCTGGTCCAAGAACCCTGATGGTTCCTACGACCTGATTGCCGATCTGTGGGGCGTAGCCAAGAAGTACAACCAAACGGAGTTGATCAACTCCATCAACCAGAAGTACGCCATCAACAAGACTTTGGCCGAGGTGAAGCGTCCTGGCTTGAACAACGCCAACGTTAAAGTGGTGGTGCACTAGGCTAGGCGCTGCCCTACTGGGCTATAAGGGGAGCTACAGCAAGGAATTGCCAAGGGGGCTAGCTGTAGCCCCCTTTTTGTTGGCTTTCTAGAACTGTCCAGGATCTTAGGCATCACTGAGGGCGGCAATCCCGGGCAGCTCTTTGCCTTCCAGCAGCTCCAGGCTGGCGCCGCCACCGGTGGAAATGTGGGTCATCTTGTCCGCTAGGCCGACTTTTTCCACAGCCGCCACTGAGTCGCCGCCGCCAATGATGGTGATGGCCCCCGCCTGGGTAAGGTCGGCCAGGGTGCGGGCAATGGCTTCTGTACCGGCGGCAAAGCGGTCGAACTCAAACACACCCATCGGCCCGTTCCAGACCACGGTTTTGCACCCCTGCAGGGCAGCCTGGAAAGCTTTGACCGATTCGGGGCCAATGTCCAAGCCCATCCAGTCGTCGGGGATGGCGTGGATGGAAACCGTCTGGGCGTTGGCGTCTTTGTCAAACTTATCGGCCACCACCACATCCACGGGTAGCAGTAGCTCTACACCCCGGGCTTTGGCCTTCTCCATTAGGGAGCGGGCCAGCTCCAGCTTGTCGGTTTCCACCAAAGACTTGCCGGTTGGGATCCCTTGGGCTTGGTAGAAGGTGAAAATCATGCCGCCACCCAGCAGGAGCTTGTCCACTTTTTCCAGCAGCCGCTCAATGACGCCAATCTTGGTAGAGACTTTGGAGCCGCCGATGATAGCCGCCAAAGGCCGCTGGGGGTTCTCGATGGCCCCCGAAAGAAACTGCAGCTCCTTTTCCACTAGATAACCAGCCACAGCAGGCTGGAGATAGGCGGCAACGCCAGCCGTAGAGGCGTGGGCGCGGTGAGCACTGCCAAAGGCGTCGTTGACGAATAGATCAGCCAGGGAGGCCAGCTTGCGAGCAAACTCTGGATCGTTGGCTTCCTCTTCTGGGTAAAAGCGAACATTTTCCAAGAGGGCCACCTGGCCATTTTCCAGGCGGTTCACTATTGCTTCCGCCTCAGGGCCAATGCAGTCGGGGGCAAAGGCCACCGGCTGGCCCAGGAGTTGAGATAGGCGGACGGCCACAGGGGCCAGGCTATTGCCCTCGCGGATGATCTGGACGGTGCCTGTCTCTTTGTCTTTCTTGATGGGGCGGCCCAGGTGGCTGGTGAGGATGACCTTGGCGCCCGCTTGGGTGAGGGCTTTGATGGTGGGCAGCGAGGCGCGGATGCGGGTGTCGTCGGTAATGTTGCCCTGCGGATCCAGGGGGACGTTGAAATCAACTCGCACCAGCACACGCTTGCCGGTCAGATCAAAGCCGGATGACAGTAGGGATCCCAGTGTTTGTTTGGCCATCGTCCTCCCTCCCCCTGGATTACTTTTGCTTCCGTATCCTACCAGGGATCGGATCCCGGCGGTAAACCAGGGCTCTGCGGCCTCTCCTGGGACCGCCAGCAATTGTAACGGTTTGCAAATAGAATGGAAATGTTGCTTGATCAGCATCATCATGCGTGTTGCCATTGCTGGAGGCGGGCTGGCGGGGTTGGCCTGTGCCAAGTATCTGTGCGATGCCGGGCATCAGCCGCTGGTGTTTGAGCGGCGGGAGGTGCTGGGGGGGCTAGTGGCCGCCTGGAAGGATGCCGACGGCGACTGGATCGAGACGGGGCTGCACAACTTTTTCGGCGCCTACCCCAACACCTTGCAACTGTTCCGCGAGCTGGGCATTTCCGACCGCTTGCAGTGGAAGGAACACAGCTTAATCTTCAACCAGCCGGACAAGCCGGGCACCTACTCCCGCTTTGACCTGCCGGACCTTCCTGCTCCCTTCAACGCCATCGTGGCCATCCTGCGCAACAATGACATGCTCACCTGGAGCGAAAAGGTGAAGTTTGCCCTGGGCCTAGTGCCGGCCATGGTGCGCGGCCAGCGCTACGTGGAGCAAATGGATCGCTACACCCTCCTGGAATGGCTGCGGCGGCAAGGGATTGACGAGCGGGTCAACACCGATATTTTCATTGCCGTCTCCAAGGCGTTGGCGTTCATCAACCCGGACGAAATCTCAGCCATGGTGCCCCTGACGGCCTTAAACCGCTTTTTGCGCCAGAAAGATGGCTCTAGGATTGCCTACCTGGATGGCGCCCCGCCGGAGCGGCTTTGCCAGCCCCTGGTGGACTACATTGTGGCCCGCGGCGGCCAGGTGTATTTGAACGCGGCACTGCAGGCCATCGACCTCAACCCCGACGGCAGTGTAGCCGGCTTTCGCTTTCTCACCCCTTCCGGGCCGCTTCAGATTACTGCTGATGCTTATGTGTCGGCCCTCTCGGTGGATGCGCTCAAGGAGCTGCTGCCGGCCCAGTGGTGGGGGATCCCCTTTTTCCAAAAGCTGCGCGAGCTGGAAGGGGTGCCGGTGATTAGCCTGCAGATTTGGTTTGACCGCAAGATTACTCACATTGACCACTCCCTGTTTTCCCGCTCGCCGCTCTTGAGCGTGTATGCCGACATGAGCAACACCTGCCGCGGCTATGCGGATCCAGAGCGCTCGATGCTGGAGCTGGTGCTGGCCCCGGCTGCCGAGTGGATCGAGCGCAGCGATGAAGAGATCTTCGCGGCCACGCTGGAGGAGCTCCAAAAACTCTTTCCTCAGCACCTTGCCGGCCCCAACCCGGCGCGGGTGCGCAAATGGGTGGTGGTGAAAACACCGCGCTCGGTTTACAAGGCTACGCCCGGCCGGCAGCAATACCGTCCCACTCAGGTCACTCCCATCCCCAACTTTTTCTTGGCGGGCAGCTACACCCTGCAACCCTTCCTGGGCAGCATGGAGGGGGCCATCCTCTCTGGCAAGTGGGCGGCTGAGGCCATCAGCAAAGGGATCCCCTCCCATGCGGCTGCCCCTTTGGTTGCAGCAGGGGTCTGAGGCCTCAGTTCTGACAACTTGACTGCCTGGGCTATTCCCCCTAGCCGCTTTCCCGTAGTGTTGATGATGTGCCCTCGCTGTCCCCATCTGGCCCTGCGCCCTTGGAGATGAGCCCGATGAGTCCGCTGGAGCAATCCTTTGCCCTCTGCCGCCAGATCACGGCCAAGCACGCCAAGACGTTTTATTTGGGATCCCTGCTCTTGCCCCGCCCCAAGCGGCGGGCCATCTGGGCCATTTACGCCTGGCTGCGGCAGACTGACGAGCTGTTGGATGGGCTGGAGGCCAGCCAGACGGCGGTGGAGGTTACCCGCAGCAAGCTGGAGCAGTGGGGATCCCATCTGGAGTCCTTGTTCCAGGGGGGGGAGCCCCAGGTCCCCACTGACCTGGCTCTCATCCACACCATCCGCACCTACCGCCTTTCCATTGAGCCCTTCCGCGAGATGCTGCGGGGGCAGAGCATGGATCTGGACACCCGGCGCTACGCCACCTGGGAAGACCTGCGGGTCTACTGCTACCGCGTGGCCGGGGTGGTAGGTCTGATGTGCTCGGAGATCATGGGGTTTGTGCCGGGTCGGGATGGCCGCGAGGAGGCGGTGGCCCTGGGGATTGCCATGCAACTGACCAATATCTTGCGCGATGTGGGGGAAGATGCCCGTCGTGGGCGGATCTATTTGCCTCTGGAGGACTTGCGCCGCTTCAACTACTCAGAGCGGGATTTGTTTAACTACGTCATCGACGAGCGCTGGATAGCCCTGATGGACTACGAGATCCAGCGAGCTCGAGAGCTCTATGCCCAAGCGGAACGGGGGATCCCTACCCTGCAGCCGGACTCCCGCTGGCCGGTGGCCGCTTCTTTGATGCTCTACCGGCAGATCCTCAACGCCATTGAGCGCAACCACTACCAGGTGTTTCGCACTCGGGCCTACGTGTCCACCCTAAGGAAAGCCTTGGCCCTGCCGGTGGCCTGGTGGCGGTCGCGGCGCTCCAACTACTACGGCTATTGACAAGTGGGCAACCCCAAACCTGGAAGAAGAAAACCTATGCTAAGCCGTGCCCTGGCTTTACCCTATTGGCAAATCTGGGAAGACAGTTTAACCATCTTCTGGCGCGACTGGCTGGATCTGCGCGGGCGGGTCTGGCAGGTGGTGGCCTCAGGGCTAGTGGCCCCCCTCATCTACATCGTTGCTTTTGGGGTGGGGCTGGGCGGATCCCTGGAGGCCGAGGCCCTGGCTGACGTGGCTGGATCGACGGCGGCAGGTTCCTATTTACGCTTTATTTTGCCGGGGATGGTGGCTCTTTCGGCCATGACGATTAGCTTTGCCGGCACTACTTTCTCCATTTGTGGATCGCGGCTGTTTACCAAGAGCTTTGAGGAGCTGCTGCTCTTGCCGGTGCATCCGCTGGCGCTGCATTTGGGCAAGGTGTTGGCAGGCATTGCCCGCGGCCTGCTCACGGCCCTGGGAGTGTTGGCGGTGGGGGTGCTGGGCACGGGGGCCTGGGGCCTCCTTCATCCCCTGGCGCTGTTGGTGTTGCTTTTGGATTGCGCCGTCTTTGCCGGGATCGGGGTAATTGCCGGCTTAAAGGTGCCCAGCTTGGAGAGTGTGGGCGTGCTCACCAACTTTTTGATTACGCCCATGTCCTTTCTGGGGGCCACCTTTTTCGATCCCAGCCAGTTGCCGGGCTACCTGCAGGTGCTGGTCTACTGCCTGCCCCTTTCCTACGCCAGCATCGGCATGCGGGCAGCCGCCTACCAGCCCCTTGCGGAGTTCCCTTGGTATACGGTGGGGGTGCTAGCGAGCCTGGCAGCTATCCTGGCCCTGGTGGGCGCCTACCTGTTTTCCCACCAGCAGGATTAGTTGCCCTTGCCAAGCACCTCTGGGTAGCGGGCCAGTTGCTCCTGCAGGTCTTGGTCGTAGCGCAGGGCAATTACCCGGTGGCCCTGTCCCAAAAGCTGGGAGCGCAGTTGGCGATCCTGGGCAGCCTGGTCGGGCTTGTCATGCACTGCGCCATTCCAGAAAACAGAGACGTTGGGCTCGTAGAAGAAGTCAACCACGCCGCGGGGATCAGGGATGGCCTTCTGGGCGTCGTTGGGAAGGCGGTAGCCTTCTTCGGCCAGCAACTCCACGGCGCTCCAGGTGCGAGCGAGGATCGATGAGCTGGCGCAGCCACTCCAGCTGCTCTTGACGGGAGCGGCCCAGGCGACGCAGCTCGGTGCGGCTGTGGGCCAGCTTGCCCAGGAGATTCCGGATCTGGTGGCGGTCCAGCTGCAGCACCTCCCTTTGGTTGGCGTAGCTGAGTAGGCCCTCGTAGCAGGCGGCGCCGCACTTGGGCCGCAGGTCTTGGATCCCGGCTTCTAAGAGCTGGAAGTGGCAGATCTCTAGGGCTGCTCGCGCCACCTCCGCCATGGCCTCTGGCTCCTCCACCAGTCGCTGGAGGACGCCGGCTCCCCCTTCTGCCGTCTTGTAAAACAGCAGGGCCCGATGGGATCCCTGGCCAATGGACTCGGCGGCCAGCTCCGTAAGCGCTTGAGGGCGTAGCGAGGCTGGTTTCTAACCCAAGAAAGACCACCTCAACCCCCGCCTTCATGCCCAGGGACAAGCCGCCTCTCGTCCTTTTGGAAGTAGCCCTTGAGGGGAGCTGGGGGAACGTAAAGCGTTGGCAACCAACTCTGTAGCTGGGGGAACTCTTGTAAGTTGCGGGTTGCAATAACCAGTACCAGGATCCCACCTCAACCGGCGTCCGCATTAGCAGGGCAGAGTCCTACGCACCGCTGTCGTCAAAGGGCAGCCGGATAGGGTAAGTGCTGTCGTAGAATCAAAAGCAAGAAGGCTCGCCCTACCGCTACGCAGTTTGCTCTGGTGGAAGAGGAGGGCGGGGAGAAGGTTAATCTGGGCTGTTTTCCATGACTAAATCCTGCGAAACCCTGGTGCTCCGCGACGAGCAGAACCAGCCCCTCACCTGCGAAATTCTGAGGCAGGTGGTCATTGAGGATCAGGTTTATGCCTTGGCCACCCCTGTTGATGCCGTCATCAAGGTGCTGGTGTGGGAGGAAGAGGAGGAGGCCGGGCAGGCGGTGAATGGGGATGCAGATATGGAAGGGATCCTCGACGAGCCAGATCCAGAGGAGCTCCGGGCCGCCATCCCCACCCTCCAGGCCGTTTTGGGAGAGTTGAACTTGACCCTGCAGCAAAACGGCTTCGACATCCTGACGGTGCAGGGAGAGTTGCCCCCTGTGGAGGAGGAGGATGTGTTTGAGCTGGGCGAAAGTGAGGAAGATGCCCAGGAGTTCCAACTGTTGGCTACTTTCTTCCACCAGGACAAAAAGTACGGCATTTTTACACCCCTTGATCCGCCGTTGATCTATGTCGCCCTGCCCGATGGGGGGGATCCCTACCTCCTGAACCCAGAGGACTCGCCAGCCCTGTTTGACCAACTCAATGCTGTGCTGCTCGATCTGGACGAGGCAGGGGAAGAGGAGGACTAGGGTTTCCCTGGGCCAGAAAGCCTATTGGTTGACCTTGCCGCCAGGGCCAGCTAGGGCGAAGGAGGCCCTCGTTTAGGTCCCGGGCGTTGCCCACTCCCTAAGGAGCAGCAGGGATGCAACCAGTTGATCTAACCACCCTCCGTGCTGTGCTGGCGGATTTAAAACGCGCTGAGCCCGGTCGGGATTCCCTGCTACCGGCGCGGGTGGAGTGGATCCAGCAAACCGATCTGTGGACAGTGGTGATCGGCTTGCGCACTCTTAGGGCCCGCCCTTGCTTGCTGTTGTCTTGGCATCCGCAGGCGGCCCGAGTTCACCTCTGTCAGGCTCCTCCCAAGGAGCCAGAGGACTTTCCATTTAGCCAACACCTGCAGCGGCACCTGCGGGGCTTGGCCCTGACGGAGCTGGCGCTGCTGGACGAGTGGGAGCGGGTGATTGACTTTCGCTTTGGCCCTCGCCCCGGGGATCCGCCGCAGCGCCACCTTTATCTGGAAGTGATGGGGAAGTACAGCAATGCCATCTTGGTGGACGAGGCAGGCCTGATCCTAGCCTGTGGCCACGGGGTAAGCGAGCGGCAATCGCGGGTACGCCCCGTGCAGCCGGGACTTGCTTACGAAGCCCCCCCTGCCCTGACCGACCCAATCCCGCAGCGAAGCGAGCCCTTCTCCCAGTGGCAAGAGCGCCTGGCTCTAGTCCCTGGCCCTATTGCTCAGCGGCTCCTGCGCTGCTACCGCGGCCTCAGCCGGCACTTGGCAGAGGCAATGTGCCTCCAAGCTGGGATCCCCCCCCAAACCCCCAGCAACCAACTCTCGCCCCAGGAGTGGCAGGCGCTGTTTTTTTGGTGGCAGGACTGGCTGGCCCGTCTGGAAACAGCTCGGTTTGAGCCGGCACTCACCTCCCAGGGGTACACTGTTCTCGGCTGGAGGGGCTCTAGCGGGGATCCCTCTCAGCCCAACTTGCACCAGCTCCTGGAAGCCTACTACCAAGCCCAGCTTAACCGCGAACGCTTTGAGCGGGAGCGACAGCGGCTGGGGCAAAAGCTAGCCACCCTGCTCAAAAAACTCCGCCAGCGGCGCGACCACTTCGAGAAGATGTTGGCCGACTCAGCCCAAGCAGAAGCCTCCAAGCAGGCTGCCGATCTCCTCATGGCCCATCTCCACCTCTGGCGGCCAGGGCTGAGCTCGATAGAGCTGCCAGACTTTTTTAGCGGCCAGATGGTCAAGATCCCGCTGGATCCGGAGAAAAACGCTGTTCTCAACGCCCAGGCCTACTACCGCAAGCACCGCAAACAAAAGCGAGCCCAGGAGGCAGTACAACCTTTGCTAGCAGCCACAGAGCAAGAGATCCGCTACCTAGAGCAAGTGGAGGCAGCCCTGCAGCAGCTGGAGGCCTACCGGGATCCCCAGGACTTGGTCATCCTTGCAGAAATTGAGGCGGAGCTTATTCAGCAAGGTTACCTCGAGAGTCCTAGCAAGGCGGAGGGAGCTAGACGTTCCCCTGCAGCCAGCTTCAACCCCTATTGCTTCACTAGCCCCAGTGGTTTCCCTATCTGGGTGGGGCGCAACAACTGGCAAAATGAGCGGCTGACCTTTCGCTTTGCCCAAGACCAGGATTGGTGGTTTCACGCCCAGGAGATCCCGGGTAGCCATGTGCTCCTGCGCCTGCCTCCCGGGGCTGTGGCCGAAAGCGAAGATCTGCAAGCGGCTGCCGACTTGGCGGCGTATTTTAGCCGCGGTCGCCTTAGCGACCAGGTGCCGGTGGTATATACCCGCCCTAAGTGCGTCTTTAAGCCCAAGGGATCCCCCCCTGGCATGGTGGTCTACAGACAGGAGCGGGTGCTGTGGGGCCGCCCCAGCCGCGCTCAGTTGCTCGTGGAAAAGGACGGAGCGCCCAAGTCGGATGTCCCAGCAGGGTTATAGCCCTCTACTCTGGGTTGACTACAGATCCCATAAACAGCACAGTTTGCGCCTCCCGGTTGGCTCCGGAGGCCACAATGGCCAACCAGAAGGGGCGATCCGCTACAAATTGGAAGGGCTCTTGCCGGTCGAGGGCGGTGCGGGAGACGATTACCCCGGTGGCAGCAGCCGCCTCGGATCCCTCTTCGTTAACTTCGATGGCCGCCTTGTGCAGGACTCTGCTGACCTGCGTTGGCTCTGGGGTCAGTTGGCTAAAATCGGCCCGCCGGGAAAAGGCAATCCCCATGCCCAACTGCTGCAAAGCTGGCCCCAGATCCATTTCGTAGGCCAGCTTAAACTTGGGGATCCGCACCGAGCCGGGGCGGCTAGGCAGGGATCCCGTCCATTCTTGCCAAGTTTCTAGGCTAAGCTTCTCCCGCAGGGCTGCTAAGCTCACCCCTGGTTTGGGCAGCAGGAGCAGCATGGCCAGTTCCCCTTCCCCATAGGGCAGGCGCACCACCTGGAGCTGCTCGGTCTCCCGGTAGCCGTAGCGACCGGATTGGGCCATCAGCGGCACTTGGACACGGCGGCCATCGGCGCGGGTGAAGGGCTGGGGCTGGGTCAGGGTCGGATCGAAGGGCTGGGTCCACTCTCCCTTGAAATAGATGGCGTTGAGCAAAACCATCCTGTCTTCACGGCTGAGGCGATCCACGATGCGGTCAATCTGGCCCTGGGTGCGCTCGGCTACCCAACGGTTAATCGCCTGCACCGTCTGGCGGAATCCCAGCTCCACCCGATTGGCCACTGCTTGGTAATAGGTGGCCAGGGCTTGCAAAAAGGAGGGGCGCAAGGTGAGGGTTGTATCGACCCAAAGGCCGTTGGCCATTTGCAGCTGGATCGGTCCTTCTGCTTGGGATCGCTCCACCAGCCAGCGCACCATCTGGGCATTGGTCCAGTTCAACTCATTGAGGGAGAGTTCTTGAGCCTCCAGCACCTTAGCCATCGCCGCTTGGGTCTCTCCAGCAGCGCCGTTGTACAGCATGCTTAGAGCCAGACGAAGGCTCAAGGGGGAGAAAAAGAGGTTCTCTTGCGGTTGCTGCTGGAGTAGGTAATCGAATAGCTTTAGCGCAAAGCGACTTTGGGCTTGCTGGGCCACCGCCTCCTCTCCATAGCCTTCCCCATAGGTCACGGTTGGCTCAAACGGGATCCGCACCGGGGTTTCCCCGTGGGTGGGCCGAAGACCCAAAAGCAATAGGCCCAGCAGAGCCAGCAGCGGGATCCGGCTCACCGAGGACATGCTCAAAAGGTCTTTCATCGGGGCTCTCCTGGCCGGGTGGGGAACGAGTCTATAGCTATGGTATCGGGTTGGGGGTGGATGGCCCCTGCCCAGGCCGGCCATTGCGGCTGCGCTTGAGGTGAGATCGACAGGCCAAAGCCCGCAGGGGATCCCGGCCAAACTCTAGAGAGCAGGGTAGGATTAAGCCTGCACAGCTCAGCAGGAGAAAGGGATGAGTTGGTGGGTAAGAGAGCGCCAGGTTGTCACAGCGGGCGGGATCGCCTTGGGCCTGGCTCTACTGCTGGGATGCGCCGCTGGAGGAGAAGCCCAGGGGACGGCAGCCGTTGCCAGTGCGACCCCGGCCAAAGGACAGCCCCAGTACCTGCCGGTGGAAGCGGAAGTAACCATTGCCGGCAAGCGCTTTGAGCTCGAAGTGGCCCGCACCCCTGAGCAACAGCGCTTGGGCCTAATGTTTCGCACCGATTTGCCTCTTGATCGCGGCATGTGGTTTCCCTTCGACCCGCCCCAGCCAGCTGCCTTCTGGATGTTCAACACGCCGCTTAACCTGGACATTATCTTTCTCTATCGGGGCCGGGTCGTCTACATCGCCGCCGATGTGCCCGGCTGCCCTGCCCAACCCTGCCCCGTTTATGGGCCACCCCCTGACCAGTTGGTAGATGGCGTGCTGGAGTTCCGCGGCGGGACGGCGGCGGCCCTGGGCTTGCAAGTGGGAGATGTTGTGGAGATCCGCCAGCTTCCGCCCCTAACTCCTTGATTTCTCTCTTTGGGAGAAGGGCCAGGGGTGAGGGAAAACAAGCTTGCAGAAGAAGCTGGGATCCCAAGGGCAGCCGTTTGCCCTCTTCCTCGCGGTCTAGGATGATTTTCTCAGGGATCTTTGGGATGATTTTTGAGGGTCGCCAACTGTGGGAGGTTGATGCCAAGAGGCGACGGCGAGCTCAGGATGGTTTAAACCCTATGGATGTTAGCAGCGTAACTCAGTGGCTGGAGGTTGGAACTATTGCCTTGGCTTCCGTCCTTTGGGCGGAGATCGTGCGGGATGTGCGCCATTGGCTGGCCCACCAGTGGCCCTGGCTGCTGCCCAAGCACACCCTGCACCACCGCCTGTTCCGCCCCGATCTCAGCGTGGTAGACCCCAAGTTATACCGAGAATCCCAGTGGCACCACGATGTTCCCGAGGCAGCAACGATGGTTCTAGCCGGGATCCCTTGGGTGGTGCTCTTGGGACAGGGATCCCTCCTCTATGGCCTGGCAGCGGCAGTGGGGGTACTCTACTCGGCCAGTTTTCTAGTTGCCGGCGCGCTGCGGGGCTGGGGGCTGGCCTTGCAGACGGATATCACCCACCAGCCGGGGCCTTTCCCCGCCCCTCCTGCGCAGTGGTATGTGAACCGCGCCTACCACTGGCGGCACCACTTCGACGATACCAACGCCTACTTTTGCGGCACCCTAACCTTGGTGGATCGGATCATGGGCACCAGTCTCTCTTTCAAGGGCAAGCGCGTGGCCGTCACCGGCGCCTCTGGTACCCTGGGCCGGGCCTTGCTGAAGCATTTTTACCGCCACGGAGCCAAAGTTATTGCCCTTAGCTCCCATGCGGATTCGGTTGCCATTGAAGTGGACGGCCAGCTCCAGCCGGTGGAGACCGTTCGCTGGCAGGTGGGGCAGGAGGGATCCCTGGCCGAACTCCTGGAGCGGGTCGATATCTTGGTCATCAACCACGGCCTGAACGTCCATAGGCAACGCGATCCCGAATCTGTCCGCCAGTCTTACGCCGTCAACACCTTCTCGGCATGGCGCCTGATGGAGCTGTTTTTCCAGACGGTGCGCAACAATCCGGAAGTGGCCACCAAAGAGGTTTGGGTAAACACCTCAGAAGCCGAGGTCAGCCCTGCCTTTAGCCCCCTCTACGAGCTTTCCAAGCGGGCCCTAGGGGATCTGGTTACCCTGCGCCGCCTGGATGCTCCCTGCGTGGTGCGCAAGATTATCCTCGGCCCCTTCAGGAGCCAGCTCAATCCCATTGGAGTGATGTCAGGCGATTGGGTGGCCGCCCAGATCCTGGCCCAGGCCAAACGCGACTGCCGCAATATCATTGTCACCATCAACCCCTTGACCTACCTGCTCTTCCCCCTTAGAGAGCTGGCCGTGAGCACCTACTTCCGCCTCTTCAGCCTGCCGGGGGCAGCCCCTAGCCTCAGCCTAGATCCTGCCGATAGCAAGCAGGTCGGCGGGATCCCTTGAAGGTGAGGCAGAAATCCTGCCCCCCTCTGTGGTCTTAGGCGCAAAACTGGGGTAAGACAAGAGCAGGTTCTTTGGCGGCAGGAGAGGGGATCCCTTGCGCCAATGTGAACCTTGCAGGGAGCGAAAGGGCCCTTTGTTTGGAGGAATTCAACAGCTCGCTCTCCGAGTGAACGTTGGGTGTGAGGAGTAGGAGTGAGCGTCAACATGGTGCGACAGTGGGTAAGTGCAGTTCTCTGCGTAGTGGGTGGGTCTTTAGGGACGGGGCTTTTGGCGGGTTGTGCCATCCCCATAGCCTCTGCAGAGGTGGCGGAAGTGCAGGTGCGCTTAGTGCATGTGGCCCCCAATGCCCCTCGGATTGACTTGGAAGTGGGAGGGGTAAGGGCTGCTCAGGGTGTAGCCTATGGCACGGTGAGCGAATACGTGCGCATGCCGGCGGGCGAGTACGACATTGTTTTGTTTTCAACACCTGAGAACCCCGGCCAGCCCACAAGTTCTAAGGACTCCGTCGCGCGAACGGTTGCGGCCAGGACTGTGGCCAACCTCAGAGGCGGGGGAGTGTTCTCAGTGGTGGCCGCCGACGAGCCCAATCGCGTCACAGTCTTGGTACTGGAAGACAATATCAACCCTCTGTTCGATCAAGCCCTGGTGCGGTTTGTTCACGCTGCCCCCGACGCCCCACCCCTGCAATGGCAAGGGGAGCAAGGGCGAGTGCTGATACCTCAGTTGGCCTTTGGGCAAGTATCCACTTTTCAAGCCATGCGCCCCGGCTTTACCCAAATCCAGGTGGCCACAGCCCCTTCTGCCTCAGGCGGGCAGACGTCTCCCAGCCGGAGCATTCCCCTGCAACGGTTTGATCTCCAGTTAGAGGCGGGGAAAGTCTATACCCTCTACGTGGCGGGGTTACTGCGCAGCAATCCAAGCTTGAGTGGGGTGCTGGCGGAGGAGACGCGGGCTCGCCGCCTTCTCTAGGTGTCTTCCCCCTATACTTTGGGGAAAGGGTACGACTTTCTACCCGTGGATGCCCTGTTTCAGGTAGTGGTGCTTAGCCAGACTCCAGATCCCGAGCGGGTGATCTGGCAGGCAATGCACCAGGACTACAGTGCCGAGTACGTCACACCAGCAAGCCGGGTGCCAGCCAACCCTGGCGAGGCGGTGGTGCGGCACCTTCTAGAGGGCGACCGTGGTCACTACGGCCCTCTGGAGCACCCGCAGATCACCTTCGGGGTGGGCTACTTCCCCCACCTGGTGGTGCAGCAGGCGCGCACCCACCGCATTGGGGTGTCGTTCGATGTCCAGTCGTACCGCTACACCGGCCAACAGCTTTTGGAGCTGGGATCGGATCCCAGCCCTGACCAACTGGAGCAAGTTTTTTACGTGCCCGCCAACATCAAGGAGGGCCAGGCCAAGACCCGCGACGGGATCCGGCCTATCGCCCCCGAGGCGCTGGGCATTGTGCTGGAGCAATACCGCAGCCAGGCCGTTGCCTACCGCCGCCTAGTGGAAGAGTGTGGCGTTCCGCCTGAGGATGCCCGCTGCATCCTCGGCTACGGGATCCGACAGCACTTTGTGGTGTCGTTCAACTGCCGCAGCCTGATGCACTTCCTGGACTTGCGGGCCAAGGCCGATGCCCAGCGGGAGATCCGTGAGCTGTGCGAGCTCATCTGGCCCCACTTTGAGGCCTGGTGCCCTCATGTTGCCGCCTGGTATCGCAAAAATCGCTGGGGTAGGGCTAGGCTTTCTCCCTAACAAGTTCCCAACTATGGATCCCAAGGCTTATGAACAAATGGCGGCCTTAGAAGATCGGCATTGGTGGTTTCTGGGCCGTCGCCGCATTCTCAGCCGGGTTATTACAGGGATCCCTCTTCCGCCTGAGGCTTGTATCCTGGAAGCTGGCTGTGGCAGTGGCGGCAACCTAGAAATGTTGTCTCAATTTGGCCAAGTCTTCGCAATGGAAAGAAGCGAAATAGCATTGCCTCTTGCCCGTGCCCGCGGGATCGGGATTGTAGCCGAAGGTGAATTGCCGCATCGGATCCCTTTTGGCTCTCAACAATTTGATTTAATTGCTCTGCTGGACGTCCTGGAACACTTGGAGGAAGACAAAGCAGCTCTGGAAGCCCTCATCCAGAGGTTAAAGCCATCTGGCTACATGGTGATTACAGTACCGGCCTACCCCTGGCTGTGGAGCGCCCATGACGAGCTCAATCACCACAAGAGACGCTACACGCGGCTGCAACTTCTCTCCTTACTCAGGAGCGCCGGCTTGCAAATTCATATCCTTACCTTTTTCAACAGCTTTCTCTTTCCATTAGCAGCAGGGATCCGCCTAGCCCAAAAGAACCTTCACCTCAGACAGAGCCAAGATCTAAAAATGCCCTTGCCTTGGGCCAATCGGCTTTTAACCGAGATTTTTGCCGCAGAAGCCTATTTGATCCCCAAGTTTTCCCTACCCTTTGGCCTGTCGTTGTTAGCAGTAGCTAGTCTTAGGAACGCTTAACCCTGGGAAAAAAGGCAGAGATGAATTGGCCTAATCTCCCAGCTCTGGATCCGGCCGTACCCGCACTTCCATTTGGCGCAGCAACCGCAGTGAGCTTTCCGGCCCGTCGATCATCTGCTGCTCGTTGATCCAGTAGGTGGCGATGCCCAGGTCTTCCAGAAATTGAATGTAGGGATCTGGGGGCGGACCATCGAAAACGGCAGCCTTCTGGACAGAAAAGCCCTGTTCGATCCAGGGGGTGAGAGCAAAGCGCTCGTAGTAAAGCAACTGCCCCACCACCTCCTGCAGCGCCTCTGCGGCATCTTTGTGGTGCAGCAACTTCACCTCGGCCAAAAGCAGGTGCCCGTCGGCCACCGCCAGAAAGTCAAACGTGTGCTGGTCTTCCCGCACCTCTAGACCCGCTAGACGGAACCAACGGCGAAACTGGTGCAAGATCTCGTTGTGGCGCTCGCTGCGCTCCAACTGACGCCGGCGGCGGCGCTCCGCCATCAGCGGGTCTGTCCCGGCATAGGAAGGGATCCCACTGCTGCGAAACTGGGGCGGCTCATCCGGATCCAAGACCACCTTACCCCCAGCAGGTTGATGGAGGAGAGGGGGCATAGAGGGCCACAACTCGGCAGATCCCCACTCCACCTCCGGTTGCGCTGCCAAAGCAAGCAGATGGCGATTGAGAGGGTGCTCAGGGTGGGTGTCGAACAACAGCTGGAGTTGGGAGTGGCTGAACTGAAAATCCAGGCGAAACTGTTCCACCGAAAGGCTGCTCCGCCCCTTCTGCAGAGTCTCCTGGCCGAAGTAGAGCATCACCAAGAGAGGGTAGATGGGCAGGGGGCGATGGGGGGGGATGAGCATGGCCCACATCTGGTCCGTCCAGGGGGGAAGCAGGATCTCGGCCTGTTTGCCCTTGCCCACCACCTGCAGCATTTTGGGATGGCCGGGCTGCCAACCACAGGGGTGGTCGTCGAAGCCACAGGTCTGCCGCCCTTGATCCACACTTAAGGGGTAGCGCCCGTCATAGAGGCGAAAGGGACAGAGATCCCGGTCTGCTGCTAGAAAACGCTCGTCCTGCCACAAGTGGGCGGCCAGGGCATGGCAGCCAATGCCCTCCTGGCTGTTGCAGGCTTTGAGCCAGCGGCGTTCGGCCAGTTTCCCACCCACTTTGCTCGGCGCCAGAGGCCGGACAAGGCCATTTTCCCCTTGGTTAAACAGAGGCCACACCAGGGGCTCCCCCGTCTCTGGCAGGGTAGGCAAGAGAGGATGGGTTTTGGTGTAAAACGGGTCGCAAATGCGCTGAGCCACCTCCTCTAGGGGCAGGCCGTGGGAGGATCCCACTGGGGGCAGAAGGGATCCCGAGCCAGCCTGAGCGCGATGGTACTGGATAGCCAGAGCTACCTCCAACCCTATCGGACGCAGTTCCGGCGTCAACTGCCGGTAGCGCTGCAGCAGCCGCGAGGCTTGCACAAAAAGGTCGTAGCGCCGAACAGAAATTGCGTCAGCCATAGGGTTACTGGAAAAAATCCCCAAGGGTTGGGCAAAAGCCAGCTAGAACAGAAACCTCGCCTGTAGACAGGATTGAGGCTGAGTTTTGCTGAGATACAAATACCACCTGTGCCAAGCCCAGTAGCCGGAAGGCCCATTTCGCTTGGCACCAGGTCAGTTGTCAGTGTAGTAGAGAAACTCCGGCGCGGGAAGATAACTAGCAGTAAAGGCTAGCGTCGCAGCCACCAAGGAAAGGGAAAGGGACGCTCGGTTTCGGCGTCGCGGTCGTACTCGGTCGGGCGGCCTGTGTCTGGCTGGATCACCAAGCTGCCCACGTAGTCGGCCTCTCGATAGACGCGGTCAATCTGGCGGTGAATTTGGGCCATATCCTCGGCGGAGACCACGCCGTTGTCGGTGGCTTTGTAGAACTGGATGGTGACCCGAATGGGAAAGCGGGGATCCCGTTCGATGTTGAGGTTGTTGATCTCGGTGAAGGGGCCTTCCACCTCCCCGTGGCCGATGACGGCAGCTTCTAGATTGCTAGGGAAGCAGTCCCCTAGGCCTAGGGTCTCCGTCAAGTATCTGACCTGCTCAACTTTCCTTTGCTTTCAGCATTACCAGGTTCAGAGCTTCTTCGGGGACTTCCGCTGAGTCAGGATCCCTGGGGGTTGGCTCGGCAGCTTGCTGGGCTTGGAAATCGCTGAGGCGCTGCCCAGTAAGGCTGGCCCGTTCCCCGTTTTGGTTGAAGAAAAGGCGCTGGCCCCAGATCTCCCCCCATCCCTCCTCCGGGCGGTTCTCGATCACTGTAATGCTGGTGCCCTCGCGGGTGGCCAAGATCGCCAGCACGCCTGGGTTGCCCGGATAAGACTGATAGTTGAACAGCACCGGGTTGAATTGGGCGGATCCCCCGGCAGGGATGGGCAAAAAGGCGGCCTGGGCGCTCACCAGCACATGGCTATCCCGTGGGGCCAGCAGGGAGTTCCGGTTGCCGGCCCAAGAGCGGGGATTGTGCAAGTAGCGGCGCAGGTTCCCCAGCAGCTCCTGCAGCGACACCACGCGCACCAGCACCTTTAGGCGGTTGAGGGGCAGGTCGGCAGAGAGATCGGCAAAGTTGGGGTAGCGGATCACCGGCATCAGGCTCAGCTTGCGGCGACCCGTCAGGGGGTTGAGCTGCTGCACCTGGATGGTCATGTCGCTGATGTTGGGGCCGAGGGCGGATCCCTTATGCCGTCCCGTGTCCTCCCAGGTGAGCTCAACGATATCCAGCCCGTAGTGGGCTGCTAAGGATGCCCTGACCATAACCCGGTTACGGAGAGCCAGCACGGCAGTTTCGCTTTCGGCAATCCAATGCTTCTGCCGGGATCCCGGTTTGCGTGGGCTACGATAAAAGGCTGTAGCGCTCCTGCCGACTTTTTCGGATATGGCCAATATCCAACGGGATCCTGAAGTCAACTTGTCGGCTGCCTCGGCTCTTGCCCAAAACCCTCCACCGGCTGCCTCCCCCTTGCCTTTGTCCGTCATGTTTCGCCTAGGCCTATTTCAGATGGGCCTGGGGATGATGTCGCTGCTGACTCTGGGGGTGCTCAATCGAGTCATGATTGACCCGGAGCTCTTGGCCATCCCAGCCACAGTGGTAGGGGGATCCCTGGCCATGCACCAGTTGGTTTCCCCAGCCCGCGTCTGGTTTGGGCAGCTTTCCGATGCCAAGCCTTTGTTTGGGACGCACCGTAGCGGCTATGTGCGCTTGGGATCGGTGCTGTTTGCCCTGTGCATCTTCTTAGCGGTGCAGGTGGTGTGGGGGTTGGGGCAGAGCTTTGCCAGTAGCGGCTGGTCACTGGCTACCTACGGCTGGATTGCTCTGGCCGCTTTGATGTTTGCACTCTACGGGCTTTGTCTCAGCGCCTGCTCCACGCCCTTTGCGGCGCTGCTGGTGGATGTTTCCGATGAGCACAACCGCTCCCAGTTGGTGGGGATCGTCTGGTCGATGCTGATGGTGGGCATTGCCGGGGGGGCAATTGGCTCGGCAGTGCTGCTGCGCGGCCTAAATCCAGAGAATCTCCAGACGACGATCAACCGCCTTTTCATGGTTATTCCCGCCGTGGTGGTCCTGCTAGGGGTAATCGCCACCTGGGGGGTGGAAGAACGCTATTCCCGCTATGGATCCCGTTCCACCATGGCCGGGCGGGAGGACCAGATCACCCTAGGCACGGCCATTAAGGTGCTCACCGCCAGCCGCCAAACCCTGATCTTTTTTAGCTTTTTGGCCCTGATGACCATGGGCCTGTTCATCCAACAGCCGGTTCTGGAGCCCTATGGCGGCGAGGTGTTTGGCATGACCGTGGCCCAGAGCACCCAGCTCAACGCCTTCTGGAGCCTAGGCGTCTTGGTGGGGATTGTGGTGACTGGCTTTCTCATCGTTCCTAAGCTGGGCAAGCAGACAACTGCCCGCTTGGGCTGCCTGCTGGTGGCCCTTTCTTTTGGGCTGACCATTGCCGCAGGGTTTACAGGCAAGCCACAGCTGCTGCAGCTGTGTATGATCCTGTTTGGCTTAGCCTCTGGGATCACCACCAACGGGGCCATTAGCCTGATGTTGGACTTGACAGCGCCTGAGACCGCTGGCACTTTCATTGGGGCTTGGGGCCTGGCTCAGGCGATGTCGCAGGCACTCTCTACCCTCATCGGTGGGGCTTTGCTTGACCTGGGGCGGCTATTTTTCCCCACTTCCTCGGTCCTAGCCTATGCCACAGTCTTTGGAGTGGAGGCGGCGGTGATGTTGCTTGCAGTGTATTTGCTAGGACGGGTGAGCGTAGCGGAGTTCCGGGAGAAAACTAGCCGCACCCTAACCGAGGTGCTGGCGCTGGAGCTGGAAGGCTAACGCCGTTGGACCGGCTCGTAGTGGGGGCAGCCTTGGCAGGGCCCGCTGGGATTAACGGCGCAGCGCAGCAGCGGCGAATGGGCATTAAATCGACAGGAGGGATCTCCCAGAAGCTGGCCTATCTCGAGGGGTGAGCTCACTGGGCGAATGAGGGCGCGGATGCTGCACAGGTGGTATTTGCCCTGCCGCAATTGGTAGGAGTGGCGCTTTTCCAAAACCAGGTAGTGCTGCTCAGCAAGCTGAACGTAGGTACCTGGATGGGGACTGCTTTCCCAGGGGCATTCGTCCACCACCTCTCCCGAATCGGCATCGATCCACTGAATGGGCAAGGTTGGGTTGACAGAAGCCATAAGGTGCCGCGACGGCCAGCCTGGAGAACAGCTTGGCAAGCCGGTTAGCTTGTACTACTAGCTCTACTCAGTGTAGAGGATTTTCTGGAGTGGGTGGACAACTGGGGTGAATACGTGACCAAGGAGGGATCCCGGCAGCATGGGCAGAGTGGTCATTATCGGGGCAGGGCTGGCCGGCTTAACCTGCGCCAAGGTGCTGAGCCAGGCGGGATGGAAGGATGTCCTAGTCCTGGAAAAAAGCGACGGCCCCGGCGGGCGGGTGCGCACCGACGCGGTGGAGGGCTTCCGTTTGGATCGCGGCTTTCAGGTGCTGTTTACGGCCTATCCCCAGGTGCGGCGGCATCTGGATCTGGGCAGACTTGCCCCCCGCCCCTACCGGCCGGGAGCCCTGCTGGCCCAACCCGGTCGCTGCTGGCTGTTGGGGGATCCCCTGCGGGATCCAGCCAGCATTGTCCCTTCCCTCTTCAACCCCTTGGCCAGCTTTGGCGACAAGCTCAAGGTGCTGCAGTTGCGGGCGCAGCTGGCACGGCGCACGCCGGAGCAGGTTTTCCAAGAAGGACTGGGGGGATCTGACTGCTCGGTGCGAGAGTTCCTGGAGGAGTACGGATTTTCCCAAAAGATCTGCCAGCACTTCTTCTACCCTTTTTTCCGCGGCATTCTCTTGGATCCCGATCTGGCTAGCAGCGCCCGCCTCTTTGCCTTTTACTTCAAGATGATGGCCGAGGGAGCCATCGTCACCCCGGCGCTGGGCATGGGAGAGATCGCCCGCCAACTGGCCAGTCACCTTGCTCCCGAGCAGATCCGCTACCAAACTCCGGTAGAGCGCATCCTAGTGGAAGAGGGAAAAGTGCGCGGGATCCGCACCGCCAAGGGCGAGGAGATCCCTGCTGAATGGGTGGTCTGTGCCACCGATGCCCCTCAAGCGCGGGCCTGGCAGGCCGAGCTCTGCCCTCAAGCTGCTGTGCCCATCCCCAGCCAGGGACGAGCAGTGACCTGCCTTTATTTCTGCGCCCCCTTTTCCCTGACCCGTGGCGCCTACTTGTACCTCAACGCCAGCGGCCAAGGCTGGATCAACCACTGGGTTCAGCTCACTCAGCTTAGCCCAGCACTGGCTCCTGCTGGCCAACACCTCTATTCGGTGACGGTGTTGGGGGATCCCCCTCTGGGCGACGAGGAGCTGGCCCAAGCCTGCCGGGCCGAGCTGCAGGCCTACTTTCCCAAAGCCCCCTTGGAACGATTGCGCCTGCTGCGGGTGTATCGGATCCCTTTTGCCCAGTTTGTCCAGCCAGCCGGTTTTCAGCAGCACCTGGTTCCCACCGGCAGTGGCCTGTCGGGCCTTCTCTGGGCTGGAGAATACACCCACCAGAGCAGCATCGAGGGATCCCTGCGCAGCGGCGAACAAGCGGCGGCTTGGATTTTACAAAAATCTTCTGTATAGCAAGACCCAGACTTTGACTTTCTTAATCCCCTTCTCAGCCCAAAAAGGGGGATGGTGTGGTATGTAGAGGGTGTCTACCCCAGGGATCCCTCTGCCATGCAAAGCGCTACTCTTAACCCGTTTTCCCTTCTGCAGCGCTCGTTTGAAGTTGTAGGCCCCATCTATGGGCTGCTGGTGATTCTGGCCTCTCCTGGCTTTATCATTCCGGTCGTCGCAGGGCTGATCCCCCGTTTTGGGGGGATCCTCAATTTGGCATACATCCTAATTGTTGCTCCCATCCTGGCTGGCGCAGCCTTTTGGCTGGTGGATCAGCACCTGAAGCGGCAAGCTCCCCTGCTGGGCAACAGCCTCGACCGGGCCCTTGCGAAGGCAGTGCCTCTGGTTTTCGGCAGCATCTTAGCAGAACTCCTCTCTTTCCTTGCCTCCCTCCTTTTGATCCTTCCTGGCATTTACGTGGGAGTCAGGCTGGCTTTTACCCCTTGTGCCATTGCCTTGGAAAATCGAGGAGCTACAGAAGGGCTGCGCTACAGTTGGAACCTTGTCAAGGGCCGCTGGTGGGGCGTGTTTTGGGCTCTTCTTGTGGTTTCAGGTTTGATTTTGGCTGTTGTCTTTTTTGTTGTTTTTGCAGGAGTCTTAGGTTCGATCCTCGGCTTTGATGGGACTGTGCTTGGGTTGGTGCTTTGGGTGGTCGGGGGGGTAGCAGTTACGCCACTTGCCTGGACCTATATCGTGCTCCTGTTCCGATCCCTGCAGCACTTGAAGGGTCAAGCGGCCTAGCTTCCGCATGCCAGCTCAAAGGGTGGACATTCAATCCGCCATTTAGCGGAGCCCATAGCAGAAGCTCTTGCCGAAAATAGACAAAGACTTCCCTCGAGAGCTTCTCTGCTATGAGTGAAGCTAGGACAACCGCCATCCAGCGGATTATCCAAGCAGCTATGGTGACTGGTCTGCTTACAGCTGCCCAGGAGCACGAGCTAAATGTGAGGCTATTTCAAGATGGGTGTTCTGAAGCGGATTTCTTCTTGCTGCGTCGCTTGCACGCCTGCTTGCGCCAGGGATCTATCCGTCAAGTGCCAGGCTTGCCCAACCCCGCAGCTAGAGGTGGCTTTGGCACCTCTCTACGTCTAGTGACAGACAGAGCCAAGAAGGCCCAGCCCCAACCTCTGAGGCTAGTGGGCAATCCTAGGGTTAGCTAGTAGCTGCGCTAGGGTCGGGATCCGGGCGATAATAACTCCAGCAATGTGCCCTAGGGGGATGCTCTGCAATGGAAGCTTTTTTCGAGTTCCTCTGGTCTGCTTCGGCGGTTTTGCTGGTGATCCTGGTGTTGTTGCATAGCCCCAAGGGAGATGGCCTGTCGAGTATTAGCGGGCAAGCCCAGTTATTTGCCAGCCCTAAGAGCGCTGAGCAAAACCTAAACCGCATCACCTGGACGGTGGCTACCCTTTTTCTCTCCGTCAGTGTGGTGTTGGGAGCGGGCTGGCTCTCCACAGGCGCAGGGCAATAGCGTAGCGTGGCAGTCATCTACTTGCATGGCTTCGGCTCTGGGCCGCAATCGGCTAAGGCTGCCTTTTTCCGCCAGCGGCTGCAGCAGCTAGGGATCCCTCTGCAGGTGCCAGATCTCAACCAGGGCAATTTTACCCAGCTCACTCTCTCTCGTCAGATCCAGCAAGTTTCTGAGCAGCTGGCTGCCATGGGGCATCCTCCCGTTACCCTGATTGGCTCTAGCCTAGGCGGTGTAGTGGCTGCCTGGGTGGCTGAGCAGCAGCCTTGCGTGGAACGGCTGGTGTTACTGGCGCCGGCTTTTGGCTTTTTGGAACATTGGCTGCCGCGACTAGGGGCTGGGGCCGCGGAAGCTTGGCAACGCAGCGGGCAAATGCTGGTTTTTCACTACGGAGAAGGGCGGCTGCTGCCCTTGGACTATAGCTTTGTTACTGACGCCCAGCGCTACCCTGACGCTGCTTTGCGCCGGCCTGTGCCCACTTTGATTGTGCACGGGATCCACGACGAAGTCATCCCCATTCGCTCCAGCCGCGACTACGTTGCCCATCGCCCCTGGGCGCAACTGGTAGCCGTGGAGAGTGACCACGCCCTCACCAATGTGTTGGAGACCCTCTGGGAGGTGGTTAGCCGCTTCTGTGGCTGGCAGCAGCCTTCCTTGGAGGCAGGGACCTAGGAGATGGCAGTGCGACCTCTTGCCGGCCTTTTCTTGGATATGGACGGGGTAATTGTGGATTCGGAGCCAATCCATGCCCGCGCTGGGGCTATTGCCCTGGAGCGCTGCCAACTGTTTCTGGATCTGGCCCCCGTCTCCCTGCAGTTTAAAGGGCGCACTGACCGCGACATGTTTGAGTATCTCGTGGAACACCTGACGGACACCCCGCCTGCGGAACGGCCCCTGCTGGTGGAACGCCTAATTACAGAGAAGGCCAAGGCCTTTAGCGAGCTGCTAGCAGAAGTGCCTTTGCTGCCAGGAGTGGTGGAGTTCTTGGAGCTCAGCCGCCGTTGCTTTTCGGCCCTTGCCCTCACTACCTCTGCTACCCGTCGGGATCAGGAGCAGATTTTCCAACGCTTTGACCTGGACCGCTGGTTTGACGCCGTGATTACTGCGGAAGATATCCAGCGAGCCAAGCCCGACCCCGAGCCTTATTTGAAAACAGCTGCCAAAGTGGGCTTGGATCCCAGCGTGTGTTTGGTGGTTGAAGACTCTGCCCACGGGATCCGCGCTGCCAAGGGGGCGGGCTGCCTTGCTGTTGGCCTCACCACTGCCTTTACCCCAGCGGAGCTGCGCCAGGCAGGAGCCGATGCCGTGGTGGACAGCTTTGCCGAGTTGGTAGAATTTCTGGGTCTGGAGAGGTAACTCTGCCCCGCTCGCCGGCAAGAGCAGGGAGGAAGAGGGAACCTGCCTAGCCCCACGGCAGAGGCAGCGCTGAGGGAGATTGCCTGCTAGGCCACCCACCTGACCCTGGGTGTCCCTGGGGCCTGGGAGAGCCGGAACAGCTTTAGCTCATCACCATGCCCCCGTCAATGGCAAAGACTTGCCCCGTGATGTAGGCCGCCGCTGGGTCAGCCGCCAAAAAGCGCACCAGCCCCGCTACTTCGGCTGGGGATCCCAGTCGTCCCAGGGGGATCTGGGCCAGAATGGGGCCGGGATCCAGCTTTTCTGTCATCTGGGTGGTGATAAAGCCAGGGGCAACGGCATTGACGGTGATGTTGCGGCTGGCCAGCTCGCGGGCTGCTGTCTTGGTTAGACCAATTACCCCTGCTTTAGCAGCGCTGTAGTTAGCCTGGCCAGCGTTGCCCACCAAGCCCACCACCGAGGTGATGTTGATGATGCGTCCCTGCCGCTGCTTGACCATGATCTTGGCGGCTGCCTTCAGGCAGAGGAAGACCCCCGTGAGGTTGAGATCCAGCACCGCCTGCCAGTCTTCCGGCTTTAGGCGCAGCAAGAGGGCATCGCGGGTGATACCGGCATTGTTTACCAGCACGTCCACCCGGCCCCAGCGCTCCATCACCTGTTCAAAGAGCTGCTCCACTTCTACGGCCTGGGAGACATCGGCGGCCACGGCCATTCCTTCCCCCCCCAGGGCGGCAATCTCCTGCACCAGCGCCTCGGCCTCGGCAGCGGAGTGGGCGTAGTTGACAACCACCTTAGCGCCAATGGCCCCCAAATGAAGGGCAATGGCCCGGCCAATGCCGCGGCTGGCTCCAGTAACTACGGCCACCTGGTTGTGGAGCGAGGGCAAGGGGAGAAGTTCAGACATAGGCGGCAGCTTCCTTGCAAGGGCGACAGCCGCAATAGTATAGGATGCTTTGGCTTCCTTGGGGATCTTGCCATCCCGGGCTAGGCAAAGGCAGGCCTTCCCAGGGGGGAAAGTTGCTCAGCCAAAAGGAGGCTGCCCCGCTTGGGGAAAGAGCCAGATTTTAGGATAGAGAGTTGGCTTGTATGAGAGAAACTATCCATGCAAGTGGAGTTTCGGGAGTGCGATCCAGGCAACCTCTGGATTTGGTTTGAGTTTGCCGAGCCCCCCGTGCCAGCGGAGCTGGAGTATCTTCGGGAAGTGTTGGAATCGTGGTACGTGCTGGGCAAGCTGGGAGGATTTAACGCCGAACGCCTGGTGGTCCAGGAGGCTGAGACGGATCTCAGCTATCTGGAGTATCCCAGTGACTTGGCTCCGGTGACCTCGCTAATGCACAACATGGGATCCCTTGAGGAGAAGGGCAAGTGGGCCCGCTGCTGGTTTGACCTAGGCACTGCCGATGCCATGGCGCTGGACGTGTTGATCAATGCCCTGCGCACCCTCAGCTTGGAATACATTGGTCTCACCCGCGTCATCATCGGTGGGCAAAACGAGGATTGGCCAGTGCCGGATCCCGAGGAAACTGATGTTTACGATCTCAGCAGCTACCTCCGGGATCACTGGGGGGAAAAAGGAGATCTAGAGTAGCCCTACTCCAGGTAGCCCAGTTCCTGCATCCGCCGCAGCAAGTCCGCATCGCTTTCCGTGTCCACTTTGCGGGGGGCCAAGCTGGGGCGGCGCGATTCAGCCCACTCCAGCCACCGCCTTAGCCCTTGTTGCAGGCGAACCAGCCAAGCTTGGGGAGAAAGGGATCCCACCTCCGGAGCCCCAGGCTCGGCCAAGAGCAGATCCCGCTGCTCCCCCGGATCCTGCTCTAGGTTGTAGAGGCTAGCGTCCTCCCCCGTTTGGATGAGCTTAATCACTCCCTCATAGAGAGCGCGGCGGGTGGCGTAACAGGCGCGGGCCTGCAAGAGGCTGTCGTTGCGGCTTGCCATGGCCCGGAGGAGAATCTGCGGTGGGAAAGCCTCGCTAAGCACCACTCCTTGCTCAGGATCCTCTCCCGCTAGAGTACGGCTGAGGCTAAGGCGGGCAATCTCGCGGCGGAGCCGGAGGCTAGCCCAAGGGGTGCCGTCAGCTAGGGAGAGGCTGGGGCGGAAGCCGGCAGCTTCCAAGAGGGTATGGAAGAGGCGGCGGGTGGAAACAGGGGTGGCCACCCGCTTTCCTGAGGGAAAGTAGCCGGGGTAGTGCAGGATCAGGGGCACGCGGATGAGCTCTTCGTAGACCACAAAGGCGTGGCCGACGAAATCGTGCTCCCCTAGGCCCTCGCCGTGGTCGGCAACGATGGCTAGCAGAGTGTTCTGCTCCAGGCCGGTTTGGCGCAGGGTGGCGAAGACAGATCCCAGCAGGTAATCCTGGTAGGCTACTTCGGCATCGTAGATGTCCCGCAGCACCCGCGCCTGCAGGGGAGAAAGCGGCTGCGGCAGGGGTGCCATCCAGCGGTAGGGCTCAGCGTTGTACTGGCGCAGGAAATCCCGCGCCTCCCGGTTGCTCTTGAAGTAGGGAGCGTATTTCTGCACAAAAGGCTCTGGCGGCCAGTAGGGCAGGTGGGTCTCCATGAGGTTGACAAAGCAAAAAAAGGGGGGCGCCCCCGCCGGCCGGCGGGCCATTTGCTGTAAGTAGCGATTGAGGTCGGCAATGGAGGCGGCAGTGTTGCCCTTGAAGTTCATCAGGCGGGTCCAGAGGGAGGCAAACCAGGGGTGCAGCGCCAACTGAAACAGGGTGTCGGAGCGAGCAAAGGCATTTTGCACGGGGTAGGAGAGGCGGCGCCAAAACTGGGTGTAGGCGGCCAGCCAGTGGTTGAGGGGAGCGGGCAGAGGGTTGCCCTCGGGGGGGCGGGTGGGTAGAGCCCCGCCGTAGTTGTAGAAGGTGTCAAAGCCGCGCCGCAGGCCGTTTTTCAGGATCCCCACTAGGGGGTTGTTGCAAAAGCCCACGGTGGTGTAGCCAACCCGCTTCAGCAGCTCCGCCAAGGTGGGTAGAGCAGGACTTAGCTCTAGGTCTGCCTGAACGATCTGGTGGGTGCTGGGGTACTCTCCTGTAAACAGGGAGGCGTGGGAGGGGATCGTCCACTGGGCAGGGGCAATGGCCCGCTCGAAGAGGGTGGATTCTGCAGCCAGCCGATCCAGGTTGGGGCTAGTGGGCACTTGGCGAGCCCGCTCTTCCTCCGACCAGTAGCAAGAGAGACGATCCGCCCGCTGGGTATCGAGGACAATCAGCAGGATGTTAGGACGCTCCCCCACAGGGATCTCTGCCATTTCTGGAAACCTCACCGCAACCCACCCCAGAGGGTTCTTCTATCTATCCTGACATGCTCCCGCCTGCCTTTTGGCCCTCAGGGCAGGGTGAGATGGGTTTGGCTGTTGCCTTGCATCCGGACAGTGCTGGTCTGCCAGTCCAGGAAGCCCCTGTCGCCACTCACGGTAAAAGCCTGGCCAGGCTGGCGGTAGCGCACCTTGCCCAGAGCTTGCAGTTGGGTGGAGCCGACGCGCCAACGGATCTCCTGGGCCTGGAGGAACCCCTCCCCGCTAGCGCGGGCAATTCTGGCTTTCCCATTGCCCCGCAGGCGCAACTCAGTTAGAGGCAGGGGAGCCCACAATTCCTCGCCGCTAAGGCGCACGCCTTGCTGGGGGGCATATACCTCTACGGCTCCCAGGGCCCGCACTTCCTTCCTGCCAAATTGCCACCAGAAACGGCTAGCAGCCAGCTCCAGCTTTGGATCCTGATATTCTGCCCGTACAGGTTGAGTGGGATCCCGGTTTTCCAACTGCATCTGCGCTTGGCCAAAGTCGATGCGCAAGCAATCCCCCCACAGGGATCCCTGGCCGTCCAGCAGCTCCACCTGCACCTGACCCTCAGCTTCGAGGAGGCGCTGTTCTGGCAGCCATTGCAGCCGCTCTGCCTGCAGGCGCAGGTTATCCCGCTCGGATTCCACCTCGACTTGTCCCCTCAATTCCAAGCGCCGTTGGCTGGGGTAGGCGGATCCCTGCTGGGCCCGGACGCGAATAGCGCGGTCATCTTCGTCAAAAAACTCTCCCTCGATAGCCTGCAAATGGGCGGATCCCAACTGCACGGGGGTGCCCTCGGGCGAGGGAGGCTCGTATTTGGCTAGGCGTGCCCGCAAGCGCCACAGCAAGCCACCGTCAGGCTGGGCCTGGGTGAGGGTGATGTCTTCGTAAATCAACTGGGGGGTGGAGATAGGCTGGCGCGGGGCCTCGGGATCCCTCTCCGGCCCGCCACAGGCAGCGCTCAGCAGGGCCAAAACCACTAGCCACCCTAGGATCTGGGAAGAGGGGGGCTGCATGGATCTCTCTTATGGGCTTTCTCCTACCCTAGCTCTACCCTGCCGCATCCCGCTGGCGGCAAACCCGTGGCATCATCAGGGCAAGGTATGGCAGGTACAGGTGTGGAGCAACTGTTGCAACTGTTCGTTTACGGCCTTGTCCTAGGCAGCATCTACGCCCTAGGGGCCATTGGGGTGTCGCTGACGTTTGGCATTTTGCGCTTTGCCAACTTTGCCCACGGGGATCTGATGACCTTGGGGGCCTATTTTGCCCTAACCTTTGTTGGCTGGGGCTGGCCTTTGGGGATCAGTTGGATCCCGGCCGCCTTGGCCACGGTGCTGTGCGCGGTGGGGATCGACCAATTGGTCTATCGCCGCCTACGCCGGGAGGCCCCCGTTATTTTGCTAATCTCCTCCTTTGGCACCGCCCTGATTTTGCGCAGTCTGGTGCAGATTCTCTGGGGACCCAACAACCAGGTGTATCGCCGGGGTATCCAAGTCCCCTGGGAGCTGGGTGGGCTGCGCATTAAGCCGGACTGGCTGGTGATTTTAGTGGGAACGGCGCTGCTGGTGGTGGCCCTGCACTTGTTTTTGCAGCACACGCGGGTGGGTAAGGCAATGCGGGCCATGGCCGACAATTTTGACTTGGCCAAGGTAACTGGCATCGATACGGAGCAGACTATTCTCTGGACCTGGGCCATCGGGGGGGCTTTGGCCTGTTTGGCAGGCATCTTTCTCGGCCTCGACACCCGGCTCCACCCCACGATGGGCTGGCGACTGTTATTGCCCGTTTTTGCCGCAGCCATCCTCGGCGGCATTGGTCGCCCCTACGGCGCCATTGCGGGAGGGTTAGTGATTGGCTTGGCGGAGGAGTTCTCTACCTTGGTCATTAGCCCCGCCTACAAGACAGGGGTGGCCTTCGCCATCCTGGTCCTGCTGCTGATCTTCCGGCCTACTGGGCTCTTGGGAGGGCGAGCCTGATGCTAAGCTATGCCATTTTCTTCTTGATCCTGGTCGGGATCTACGGCGTACTGGTGCTGGGCCTCAACATCCAGTGGGGCTACGCTGGCATGTTCAACATTGGCGTGGGGGCCTTTTTTGCCGTGGGGGCCTACGCCAGCGCTATTGTCACGACACCACCGACCCCTGAACACCTGGGGGGCTTCGCGCTCCCCTTTTGGGTGGGCTTTGCGGTAGCAGCGGTGGTGGCGGGAGCAATTGCTTTTTTGATTGGCTTGATTACCCTGAAGCTGCGCTCTGACTACCTGGCGATTGCCACCATTGGCATTGCCGAGATTATTGGCCAAATCTTGAAAAACGAGGGCTGGCTAACCAACGGCGTACGCGGTATTACCCGCATCCCCCGGCCCTTTCGCGGTTGGATCCCGGGGCAGGATACGCTGCTGTACCTAGGCTTGGTGCTCTTGGTGGTGGCAGGCGTCTACTGGTTAAGCGAACGGGCCTATCGCTCCCCTTGGGGACGGGTGCTGCGGGCTATCCGCGAGGACGAGCCAGCAGCCCTGGCTGCTGGCAAAGATGTCCTCCAGTTTCGCCTGCAGGCGTTTGTCCTGGGATCCATGCTCATGGGGTTGGCGGGGGCGCTCTATGCCCACTTTGTCAACTTCATCAGCCCGGAAGCCTTTCAGCCGGAGTTTGCTACCTTCATTGTCTGGGTGATGTTGATTGCCGGGGGCAGCGGCAACAACCGCGGCGCTCTGCTGGGGGCGCTGGCTATTTGGGGAGTGTGGTCGGCCAGTGAGCTGTTCACCAATCGCCTGCCGCCCCAGTGGGCTACGCGGGCCGGCCCCTTGCGCATTCTGCTCATCGGGATCCTGCTCCAGGTGATTCTTCTTACCCGCCCTCAGGGGCTGTTGCCAGAGCGCCCGCCCAAGCCTGTTTTGAACCCTTCTGCTTCCTCCAAGCAGAACCCAGCAGGATAGGATTGGGTCGGCTCCAGCCGTTGTTGACGCTTTGAGGCAACCCAGATCTCTGCCAGCATGACTCCGCGCTCCAAGGAAACGGACTCCTCCCTGTCGCCCCGCCACCCCGATGGGATAGGGTGCCCCCCAGCTGCGCCCATCAAAGAGGGCTATGCCCTGCCTGAGCATTACTTTAACCGCGAGCTCAGTTGGATTGAGTTCAACGCCCGGGTGTTACACGAGGCCCTGGACGAGCGCACCCCTCTCTTGGAGCGGCTGAAGTTTCTGGCTATCTTCGAGAGCAATCTGGACGAATTCTTTATGGTGCGGGTAGCGGTGATCCGCCGTCAGTTGGAAACAGGCGTGCTGCTACCAACCCCCGATGGCCTCACGCCCCAGCAGCAATTGCGCCAGATTTCTGAGCACCTGCGCCCCCTGCTTCACAAGCTGCACGAGTGCTTTCGACAAGAGTTAGTGCCCAAGCTGGCAGAGCAAGGCATTCACATCCGCAACTTCAGCGACCTGTCGGAGTCAGAGCGGCAGGAACTGCGGGAGTATTTTGATCGCCGCCTGTTTCCCGTGCTCACCCCCCTGGCGGTGGATCCAGGTCATCCTTTCCCCTATATCTCCAACCTCAGCCTTAACCTGGCGGTGGTGGTGCGGGATCCAGAAACGGGCAAGGAGCATTTTGCCCGCGTCAAAGTGCCCAACACCCTGCCCCGCTTTGTGCCCCTGCGGGATGGGGTAAGCTTTGTCCCCCTGGAGCAGGTGATTGCCCACCATCTGGAAGCGCTGTTTGTGGGCATGGAGGTGCTGGAGTACCATCCCTTCCGCATCACCCGCGACGCCGATCTGGAAATCCAAGAGGACGAGGCCGACGATCTGCTCGCGGCCATTCAGGAAGAGCTGCGCAAGCGCCGCTTTGGCTCGGTGGTGCGCATGGAGATTGCCAAGTCGATGCCCCCTGCCATTCGCCAGCGGCTGTGTGAGGAGCTCCATTTGGATGCTGACTTGGTGTACGAAGTGGATGGCCTTCTCAACCTGGGCGGGCTAATGGCGTTTCTTGACCTAGACCGGCCCGACTTGAAGGATCCGCCCTGGCGACCCGTCACGCCCCCTCGCTTACACACCACTTCGGTGAGGGAGGAGCCGGTGGATATTTTCGCGGTCATCCGGGAAGGGGATCTGCTGGTGCACCACCCCTACGAGTCTTTTACCGCCAGTGTCGGACGATTTTTGGAGGAAGCGGCCAACGATCCCCAAGTGCTCACCATCAAGCAAACCCTCTACCGCACTTCCGGTGACTCCTCGGTGGTGGGATCCCTCATCCAGGCTGCCGAAAACGGCAAGCAGGTAGCCGCTTTGGTGGAACTCAAAGCCCGTTTCGAGGAGGAAAACAACATCCTCTGGGCCAAGAAGCTGGAGAAAGCCGGGGTCCATGTGGCCTATGGCCTACCAGGGCTGAAGATCCACTGCAAGCTGGCCTTGGTGGTGCGGGAGGAGGAGGGAGCCCTGCGCCGCTACGTCCACATTGGCACCGGCAACTACAACCCCAAAACTGCGCGTATCTACACCGACCTAGGCCTATTTACCTGCGATGAGACTCTCTGCAACGATGTTACCGAGTTGTTTAATGTGCTAACCGGCTACTCGCGGCAGCGGCACTTCCGCAAGCTCCTGGTAGCTCCCCGCACTCTGCGCCAGGGAATGGAAGCCCTCATTCGCCGCGAAATGCAGCACGCTCAGGCGGGGGGCCAAGGGCGGATCATTGTCAAGATTAACTCCCTCACCGACCCGGAAATGATCCGGCTGCTCTACGAGGCTAGCCAGGCAGGGGTGGAGATCGATCTCATTGTGCGCGGCATGTGCTGCCTGAGGCCCGGGATCCAGGGTTTAAGCGAGCGCATCCGCGTCATCAGCATCATCGGGCGCTTTTTGGAGCACTCCCGCATTTTTTACTTCTACAACAATGGCCAGGAAGAATACTTCATTGGCAGCGCCGACTACATGACCCGCAACCTGGATCGCCGCGTCGAAGTGGTCGCCCCCGTGGAAGATCCGGTGTTGAAGCAGGAGCTAAAGGTAATCTTGGACATCTGCCTAAGGGACAACCGGCAGGCGTGGGAGCTGCGTCCCGATGGCACCTATGTGCAGCGACAGCCCAAGCCAGGCGAGCCTGTGCGCGCTACCCATCAATGCCTGATGGAGCGGGCTGCCCGTCGCGCTTAGCTGCAGCGCTCTGTGCCGAGCCCTGGCCTCTCTCCCAAAGGAGGGGCAAGTTCCAGGGCAGCTCAGGAGCGAGGCGGCTGAGCGGCTTCGCTCTCCGCTTGTAAGGAAGACTGCAAGCTCTCCAGCTTCTCTCGGCTGCTGCGGTTTAGCCACGCTTCAATTGCCTTCACCAAAAGCTGATCCCCTGAAAACCAGCCGCCGCCATTTACCGCAAAGGCCAAGAAGATGGCTGCATAAATGGCCGATAGCTCCAGGTAGGGAATGCTGAAGCCGGCTACTTTGATGTGGTGAAACATGGCCACCGCCATTGTGGCCACCAAGCTCAAGGCAGCAGGCCGCGTGAACAAGCCCAAGGCCACCAGAGGGGCTGCAATTAGCTCAGTGTAGGCGGCTACATAGGAGAAAAAGATTGGGAAGGGCAAACCAATGACTTCTACGTAAGCTGTTGCAAATCCTTCGATGTCCGCCAGCTTGTCAAGGCCGTTGTGGATCATGAATAGCCCTGCCACCACCCGCAGGACCGTCCAGCCCAACTGGGACCACCGCTGGGCAACGCTGTCCTGACGTAGGAGGGAAGCTAGCAGCAGGGGAAGCCGCTGGAGAAGTGTCATAGAGGAAACCTGCTCTGGGAGGGTTCGTTAATCATTGTAACGATTCTGAATTGTCTGTAACAAGAGGAGGCCTTTACAGGGGCGGCCCTCTGGCTAAGAGCGGGGATCCCTCCCCCCTCTAGAGCAGTTCTCGGGTAGGTGCCAGCGGGATCTTTCTGGCAGCTGCAGGCGAGCCCTTTTGAAAAGCTCCCTCACCGCAGCTCCCTGCGGCTGCAGGATACCTCAGGGGCCAGGTTGAGGCCAAAGTAGCTGCTGCCGGAAGCTCCTCCGCTCAGGGCTTCTCAAGCGCTTTTGACTTCGGGAGCGGCCTCTGTTCTGGAATGCTCTACCGTCCTAGACGAGAGTGGAGCTGCGGCTCAGATTTTTCAGTAAGCGAACAGGACGGCTCCAGGTGCAAATTGAGATCCGACTCTTCTAGCAGCAGGGGCACTCGTTCAGCTACCTCTAGGCCAAACCCTTTCAAGCCACTGATGTGGCGGGAGGTGTTGCTGATGAGACGCATCTTCCGCACCCCCACATCCCGCAGAATCTGGGCGCCGATGCCGTAATCGCGCAGATCCATCGCTGCTGGCGGCGCAGTTTCGGCTAGCCCCAGATCTTGACGGGCATACAACTGAATTTGCTCGATGAGGCTAAGCTCTGGTCGGCGCAGGTACACCAGCACTCCCTTGCCCTGGTGGTTAATCATTTTCAGGGCAGCAGTTAGTTGACGACGACAATCGCAGCGCAGGGATCCCAGCGCATCCCCCAGGGGGCACTCTGCCTGCACGCGCACCAGAACGGGCTCAGCGGCAAATTGGGCTGGATCCCCTTTCACCAACGCCAGGTGTTCTACCTGGTTGAGGGTGTCGCGGTAGCCGTAGACTTGAAACTGGCCGAACTCCGTGGGCAGGGTGGCGGTAGCCCCCCGCTGGACCAACCGCTCCGTGCGCAGGCGGTACTCAATGAGATGGGCAATGGTGATGATTTTGAGACGGTGCTTGCGGGCAAACTCAACCAACTGGGGCAAGCGAGCCATGGAGCCATCGGGGTTTTGGATCTCGCAGAGCACTCCCGCTGGGTAAAGCCCTGCCAACAGGGCCAAATCCACGGCTGCCTCGGTGTGCCCAGCTCGCTTGAGCACCCCACCCTCCCGCGCCCGCAACGGAAAGACATGCCCCGGTCGGCGCAGGTCTTCCGGTCGCGTACGGGGATGGATGGCTGCCTGGATGGTCCGAGCGCGATCGGCAGCGGAGATGCCCGTAGAAACCCCTAACTCTGGCCCAGCATCGATGCTGACCGTAAAGGCAGTCTGCTGACTGTCGGTGCTTTGCCCCACCATCAGCGGGATCTTCAGCTCGTCAAGGCGGGATCCCTGCATGGCCAGGCAAATGAGGCCCCGCCCATGGGTGGCCATGAAGTTGATGACCTCTGGCGTGGCAAACTGAGCCGCACAGATGAGATCCCCTTCGTTTTCCCGATTTTCGTCATCGACCACGATGACCATGCGGCCCCCTCTAAGGTCTTCCAGGGCCTCGGGAATGGAGTGGAAGAGGGTCTCTGTCTCTGCTGGTAGAGTGGTGCTCATGGAAGAAGCTACCCCAGGCCGACGCCTTCAGGACTTCTAGGACCTAGTACTTTGGAATAGAGGGATCGTAGGCTGCAGCCCAGGCGAGGATACCACCGCGCAGGTTTTTCCCCTCGATCCCGGCCGCCTTGAGGATCTTCAAGGCTTTGGCCGAGCGCGCCCCGCTCTTACAGTGGACAATGAGCTCTGAGCCGTTCAGGAGCCGACGCACCTGCTCCACCCCATCGCCGTTTTCAATCTGGGGCAAAGGGATCAGGTGGGCGCCTGGAATCCGGCCAATCTCCCACTCGCTGGGATTGCGCACATCTACCAGCACAAAATCCTTACCGGCGTCCATCCAGGCTTTCAGCTCGTCCACCGTAATCTCGGGGATCTCCGTCTGTTCTGCAGCCCGCGCCTGCGGGATGCCGCAGAACTGCTCGTAGTCTATAAGCTGGGTGATGGGCGGGGTGGCAGGATTCTTGCGCAGCTTTAGCTCGCGGAAGGTCATCTTGAGGGCATCGTAAAGAAGGAGCCGCCCACTGAGCGTTGTGCCGATACCCAGCAGGATTTTCACAGTCTCAGTGGCCTGGATGAGGCCAATGATGCCAGGTAGGATCCCCAACACTCCCCCTTCCGCACAGGAGGGCACCAAACCTGGTGGGGGGGGTTCGGGGTAGAGGTCGCGGTAGTTGGGACCGCCCTCATAATTGAAAACGGTTGCCTGCCCCTCGAAACGGAAGATAGAGCCGTAGACGTTGGGCTTGCCCGTCAAAACGCAAGCGTCGTTAACCAGGTAGCGGGTGGGAAAGTTATCGGTGCCGTCGACAATCACGTCGTATTCAGCAAACAGCTCTAGGGCATTGTCAGCCTTCAGGGCGGTGTTGTAAACGTCCACCTGGCAGTAGGGGTTGATCTCCAGGATACGGTTTTTGGCCGATTCCACCTTGGGCTTGCCCACCCAGGAGGTGCCATGGATCACCTGCCGCTGCAGGTTGGACACATCCACGACATCAAAGTCAACAATGCCAATCCGCCCCACGCCGGCTGCAGCCAAGTAGAGCAACAGGGGCGAGCCAAGACCCCCTGTGCCAATGCACAACACCTTGCCCGCCTTTAGCCGCTTCTGTCCTTCTAGGCCCACCTCCGGCAGGATCAGATGGCGGGAAAACCGCTCCATCTCCTCGCGGGAGAGAGTGACTTGGCTAGTGTCTAGGTTCAACATAGTCACAACCCTCCAGCAATGGCAGGAACGATGCTAATGACAGCCTTTTCGCCTACAGGAGTGTCTTCGCCCTGGGCTAAGTTGCGCACATCCTCGTCATTGAGGTAGATGTTGACGAAGTTACGCAACTTGCCGTCCTCCGTGTAGAGGTGGCGCTTGAGCTCGCCGTAGCGGGTAATTAGGTTGCGCATCACTTCGCCAACACTGCTGCCTTCGACTTCAACCGCTTCCAGGTTATCGGTGTAAGGCCGTAAGGGGGCAGGGATCAAGATCTTGGTTGCCATAGGAGTTTGGGGAAGGACTCTAGCAATCTCGAGTTAACTCTTGAGGCTTTGGGCCCAGCAGGCCAACCTGGTAGTCACCTCACCTCTCCAGTCCAGACTAGCGCCTTTTCCGACCCTCGCCCCCACGCACCCATTAGTCAAGATTCCGCTGGGGAGGGCTGCCAACGGCTGGCTCTAGCTGGCCAAGGCCCAAGCCAAGGCAGGGGGTGCCTCTGCCCAAACCTGGATTGGCTCCTGCTGAGGTTGTTCCTGCTCATCCAAAACCCAGCTTGCCACCTCCCCTGCCTTGCCGTTGTGCACGCTTACAATTACGCAGGAAAAGCCCCAAGGAAAAGCGTGCTGTCGGTCAAACTCGGAGGGGATGGCAGGGTGATTGGGATGGGAGTGGTAGGTGCCCAGGATCCCTAGGCCCTTGGCCAGAGCATGGTCGCTGGCTCGCTTGAAGTCAGCTGGCTCAATTAGGAAACGGCGGCGGCTGGATTCCCCATCCGCCAAGGGGTTTTCGGCCCGCTGCCAGCTGTTGGCCACTGGCCAAAGCTCGTAGACGACCTTGTCGGATCCGTTGAGCTTGCCAATTAAAATGCCACAGCCCTCGTCGGGGAAGGCTTGTTCGCCGTGCTGGCGGATGGCGCGAAGGTGCTCTGTCGAAAGGTGGAGGGCCATGAATCTCGCCTTTGCCGATGGAATTATCGTCCTTTTATTGTGACACAGAAAAGAGGCTTGGGAGCCTTGCAGAACCCCGAGCTGCGGTTTCGAGAAGAGAGTGACACCCTCCTAGCGCCAGCCCTAAGGAGGGGGCCGCGCCTTGCGGCAAAGCCTTGACTTGGCTCCTACAACTACTCCGGCCTGCCGTGGCGGGCAGCTGGCGCTGGAGGGATAAGAGGTAAGTAGTGGGGGCAGCCCTGGCAAGGCCCCTGGGGGTTGACAGCGCAGCGCAACCAGGCTGAGCGGGCGTTAAAAACACAGGAGGGATCCCCTAGCGGTTGGCCGAATTCTCCGGCCCGCTGGCGGCGCAGCAGTACTACTTGCCGGCGCCAGTCCCGCAAAAATCGGCTGTAAGCGCGTTCTTGCCAGCGGCGCTTGGCCGCATGGTGCAAGAGATGGGCAGTGAGGTTAGCCAACATGAAGCAGTCACCCAAAAAGAAGGCCAAGAGGCGTGGGGTCGTGGTGGATTGGCTTGGATCCTCCAAGATGGCACACCCCACAAGGAGAGGGGAAAATTGCAAACTCTCTTTGCCGTAGCTGCAAGGCTGCCTGGCCAACTGGAGGGGCTAGGAGCTGCTGAAGGGGTGCCAGCCGCTGGCTAGTAGGCAGGGGGATAAGCCGCCTATGATGGGGGTATAGAACAAGCTGGCTCCGACTTCTAGGAAGTTGCAGCGAGGCTCTCTAGTCAGCCGCCAGGGGATCCCGGCAAGCTAGCCCCTTAGAGGAGTATCGAGGTTGCAATGAAAGGTGCCTCTGGATCAGCGCAAGGGCAAAGTTCTCCCCCCTCTCCTTCGGATTACCTGATCCGAGGTACGGCGGCAGAAGGCAAAATTCGTGTGGTGAGTGTTGTTTCCACCCAGGCAGTCCGGGAAGCGAGGGAGCGGCACAAGCTCTCCTACGTAGCCACGGTGGCCTTGGGGCGAGCCATGAGTGCAGCCCTGCTGCTAGCGGCTGACCTGAAGGAACCCCAAGCCCGGGTTAGCTTGCAGATCAGGGGCGATGGCCCCCTTGGTGGCATTCACGTTGATGCCGGCGTGGACGGTACAGTACGCGGCTACGTGAGCAATCCGGCCATTGAGCTTCCCCTCACCCCTGAAAGCAAGTTGGACGTGGGCCAGGCGGTTGGGCGCTACGGCTATTTGCACATCGTGCGGGACTTAGGCTACGGCCAGCCCTATACCAGCACCGTGGAGCTGGTTTCGGGAGAGGTGGGAGATGATGTTAGCTACTACCTCACTTCCTCTGAGCAGATCCCCTCGGCAGTCCTGCTTGGGGTAAACCTTGATTCCCAACGGGTGCGCGCTGCCGCGGGAGTACTGGTGCAGCTTCTGCCAGGGGCACCAGCCAGCTTGATCTCGGAGGTGGAGGCGCGTTTAACCCAGGTGGGAGAATTTAGCCCCCGGCTGGCCCGCGGTGAGGGGTTGCGGGAGTTGTTGGAAATTTGGCTAGGCGACTTAGATCTAACGCTAGTGCCGGAGAGGCTTCCTGTCCGCTTCCATTGCCCGTGCAATTCCGAGCGAGTGAAGGGGGCGCTGCGCCTGCTAGGACGGGATGAGCTTATGGATATGATCCAAACCGACAAGGGAGCGGAGGTAGTTTGCCAATTCTGCAACAAGGTCTACTACTTTTCGGAAGACGAGCTGCGCTCCCTTGTGGCCGAGGTGTCGGCAAGCCAGTAAGGGCAGGGGTTTGATCCTCAGCTTGCCCGGCAAGCTTGGTTGGACAAGCTTTCATCCCTGTCCTAAGTTATGTCCTAAATTAGACTTATCCAGCTGGTGGCAAGATTAAGCTTTAGGGGGAGTTACGCCTATGAAGATTCCTCTACCACAGTTGGATCAAGAGCCCCCCTGGAGAGGAGTCCGAAGACAAAGCGGCAACAGGGGTTTAAAGTCCACCTGCGATAGTTGCCAGAAAAGGGATCCCTACCTTTTGCCCCATGTCCCCCGTTACTCCTGAGCTCTCGGTTGTCATCCCCTGCAAAAATGAGGCAGACAACCTGGAGCATCTGTTCGAGCGCCTGCGACTTACCTTGGATCCCCTAGGGATCCCCTACGAGATTATCTGTGTTAACGACGGCAGCCAGGACGACACGCTGGAAAAGCTCATTGCCTTCCATCGCCAGGATCCCCGCATCAAGGTGGTCAACCTTTCCCGCTGTTTTGGCAAGGAGATTGCCCTCACAGCGGGTCTGGATTATGCCTCCGGCAGAGCCGTTGTTCCCATCGATGCCGACCTGCAAGACCCACCAGAGCTGATCCCGGAGATGCTGCAGCTGTGGCGGCAGGGGTACCAGGTGGTGTACGCTGTGCGCCGTAGCCGCCGAGGGGAAAGCTGGCTAAAACGCCTGACAGCCAACGGGTTTTACTGGGTGATTGACCAGCTCAGCCAGGTGCCGATCCCGCGCAATACGGGGGATTTTCGGCTATTGGATCGTCAGGTGGTAGACGCCATTAAGCAACTGCGGGAGCGCACCCGCTTTATGAAAGGGATCTTCGCCTGGGTGGGCTACCGGCAGACGGCCATTTTTTACGACCGCGCCCCCCGCTTTCGCGGCAAAACCCAGTGGAACTACTGGCGGCTGTGGAACCTGGCCATAGAAGGCATTACCTCTTTTAGCTCTTGGCCGCTGCGGGTGTGGAGCTATCTGGGCTTGGCGATCTCGCTGGCGGCTCTGCTCTATGGCCTTTTCCTCGTCATTCGTACTTTGCTGTTTGGCTCCGATGTGCCCGGCTACGCCTCTTTGGCGGTAATGATCTTATTTTTAGGTGGGATCCAGTTGATTAGCCTGGGCGTGATTGGAGAGTATCTGGGCCGCATTTTTGAAGAAGTGAAAGGCCGCCCCTTGTACCTAGTCAATGGCTCCTTTGGGTTCGAGGCCCTGCAGCCTTCCCCTGCTCCAGAATCAGATCCAATGTCCACTCCTATTTGAGGGTTTTGCGTCCCGAAGCGGCATATTCTCGGTACTCGCGCACAAAGATCTCTTGCATCTGGGCTTGGGAAAGCTGGATCCCTTGGATTTCGGCGCGGGCAATAGCCTTCATGAGCTCAATATAGGCCAGGCCCAGGGAAAGGGTTAGGGTAGCCGCTGTGGTGGACTGGATAAGGCCGCCCACAAGGGATCCCGCGCCAGGAATCATCTTCAGCAAGTTCGAGACAATGGTCCGACCGGTCACCACTGCACCTCCAATCCCTGCCAAAGCCGCCATCAAAGAGTAGTAAAAAGAAGGGGAGGCTTTATAGCCGAAGATAAAGCTGATATTGGCAATCATGCCCACTTGTGCTGCTGCCAGTAGAGGGGCATCGGCAAAAGGAAGGGGTGCGGCGCCGATGAACGCTGCGCTGGCCACATAGCCCGATACATACTTAAAGGCAGCATCGGCCTTGAGATCCACCCGCAGCAACTGCTGCCGGATAAAGGCAAGACGTGCAGCCTCGGGCAGCAGCTCCGAGGTACAGCCAATCAGGTGCTCCAGTCCGTGGGCGGGGATGGTGAGGTGCCGGTTAATAACTTTTTCACGGGCCAGGAGAGGAACGATGTAGCGAACAGGCAGGTTCTGGTGCTGCAAATACTGGAAAAACTCGCTCTCTTCGGGATTGGGGTATTCCAGGCATTGGGTCAAGACTAAGATGACCGGTACATCTTTGAGTTCTAACTCTCTCAGCCACTCACGCTCGGTTTCCTCCAGCCGCTTCAGTTCGTGGTGGATGCAATACCAGACAATGTGGATGTGATGTTCGGGATCCTTGAGGCGCAGCTCGTCAATGAGCTGGGACACCTCGAGCCGAACCTGGATATTCTGGTCTCCCGCCAACTCCAGACCAGGTGTATCGTAGATGGTAATTGGGCAACCCTGCTTCGAGTATTTGCGAATGTGGCGGGTAACAGGGCTGCCGATCCCAGTACGGGCCAGCTCATCTTTAAACACCGCATTGACCAAGGTACTTTTGCCCACCCCGCTTTTGCCAATCACCAGGACATTGCAGTGGCCCATTTCTGCCTCTGCTTCCAGCAGGCTCTCTTTGAACAGCTGGCTGGCCCAATCCCAGGATTCCTGCCGCTTCGCTGCGGCCCGCCCAATTGCCCGCTGGGTTAAGTGAATGAGCTTTTCTACCCAAGAGTGGCTTTCCGGCCCTGCTGCAGACATGTTCTGTCCCTTCGCTAGGGAGTTATTGAGCTGACACCCCCTCCCAGTGTAGATCCTGGGGGAGACGGCAGCGGTCTAGGAACTAACACTTTATTGAGAGCTATTCACAAGAAATATGAGGCTGGACTATGCTGGGACAAAGAGGGTGCCAAGAGCTCCCGGATCTGCCCAGTCGAGCGAGTAGACTGAGGGACTAGCTCTTTTATTTTGGAGAAGCTCTATGTCTGAAACCTCAACTTTGCGCCAGGCCTTCAACAGCGTACGTGACAACCCCATCCTGCTTGGCCCCGAAGTGACCCAGCCAATCTGTGAAGGGATGAACACTCTCCTGGCCAGCTTTCAGGGGCTGTGCCTGCAGTACCAAAAGCATCACTTCGTGGTGGAGGGCACTGAGTTCTACCCGCTACACCAACTGTTCAAGGATCACTACGAGCAGACGAGGGAGCATGTCCACGACCTAGGAGAGCGCCTGCAAGGGCTAGGGGGTGTACCTGTGGCCACCTTCGCCACCTTGGCCCGCCTCTGCTGCTTTACCCCTGAGCCGGATGGCGCTTTCGCGGCGCGGCAAATGCTGCAAAATGACCTGGCGGCAGAGCAGGCCATCATTGATGTGCTGCGGCGCCAAGCCGCCCAAGCGGAAAGCCTAGGGGATCGCGCCACCCGCTACCTCTACGAGCAGATTCTGCTCAAGACAGAGGACCGCGCCTTCCACCTCAACCACTTCCTAGCCAACGACAGCCTAGTGTTTGGCTTAATGGACGGCAGAGCCTAGTCAGGATCTGGGGCAGGTTCGCCGGCCAGGTGACTTGTCCTTAGGCCTGAGGGCTTATTTTTGTAAGCATTTGTTGAAAATTTATATCATTACTGCTCGATTGGGTTTAGATTGATTTGCCGAGGTTTTGCTCCTGGCCATGAGCCCTGTATCTTTTGAGGGCGGCTATTGTTTGCAGATCCCCTTAGGGGAACGCTGGCGCATTGGGCGGCGGCTGGTGGAGTTGGGGATCCCGGCGGTTTGTACGAAAGAGGGCCATTTGCAGGTGCAGGTGGACACGCCTCTGGCCCTATTGCAGGTGCGCAGTGTTATCCGGCAGCATATGGCGCGGCGGCAAGAGTTGCTGGAAGAGCTGGAAGCTTGTTGGCGCTTGAGCAGGGAGGGTCGGGGAGAAGGTGGGCAAGTTGGCTAAGCAAAGGATCCCCTTTGAGGCGGAGGGCTATTTTTTGGGATTTCTTCCTGATAAGGATGGCCAGCTCAAGTACCTGCGCTGGCAGGTCGGCTCGGAAGTGTTTGCCGGCAAGATCCCCAAGCCGCTGCGCTCTGAGCTCTACCGCAGCCTCAAGCCGGGGGATAGGGTGCAGATTGCGGGGGAGCGGGAAGTGAATCTGCTGAAGGGGCGAGAGAAATGGGTGCTCTACCGTGTGGTTCGGATCCCAGCCATATCTCCCCCAAAAGCTGCTCCAGAATCAAAGGAAAAGAGGCAAGGGGTCGTCTTGGTCTGCCAGAAGTCCGACTGCTGTCGGCGGGGGGCGCTGGAGGTGATGCAGGCTCTGCAGACTTACCTAGCAGTCTATGAGGGCATCCGCGTGCAGGGGGTGGGCTGCCTGAAGAACTGCAAGCGGGGGCCGAACGTGGTGTTCCTGCCCGACAAGGCTCGCTACAGCGGCGTTTCTTCGCAAGAGATCCCGGCTCTGTTGGAGCGGCACTTTCCACTGGCGCACACAGGCACTCTAGGTGGCAACATCTGCCAGAAAAGGGGGCCGTAACCCTGCCTGCTGCCAGCAACCTCCCTGGGATCTAATCCTGGACGCGGACAACCTGCTGAGCCTGGGCAGAGTGCTCGGCGGCCTCGGCCACAGCCAGGGCGTGGAGCATTTTCCCAGTATCCACGTAGAGAGGACTGCCGCAGCGCAGGTGAGCCAGCACCAGGCGGGTATCTTGCTCAAACAAGCTGTGGCGGGATCCGGTCTCCAAGGGGTGGGCGCTGCCGGGGCGCAACAGCATTGCCTCTTCGCCGTTGATCAGCAAGCCGCCCCGCTGGCCATGGAACTCCAACAGGCGCTGGGAACACCACAGGGAATCCCCTTTGCCATAGGTCAACACGGCCAGTAGCCCATTGGCAAAACTCAGTTGGGCAGTGCAGTAGCAACTGTTGTAGCGGTGGGGCAAGTCTGGGCCCTCATAGCGCAGCTGGCAGCTCACCCGCTCGACCTTTCCCAACAAGTCCACCAGGCGGTGGATGCGGGAGACAGCCCCCATGAGGGGGAAGCCAAACAGCTCGGGCCGATAAGTCCAGCGGTCGGGGGCAGGGTGGGCGGCAGTAAGAGTAAGGTAGCGAACGGCAAACAACTTGCCCAGCCCTGGCAGCTCCCGCCTCAGCAGCTGGTGAACGCCGCTGAGGAGCTCAATGTGCTCCACGTGCAGCAGCAGCTGCCGCTCCGCTGCCAATTGCACCAGCGAGCGAGCTTCGGCAACGCTGAGGGCGAGGGGATATTCCACAACAGTGTGGATCCCGGCCTCCAGAGCGGCACGGGCAATGGCCGCGTGATCCCGATTGATGGTGCTAACAAACACCAAATCCAGCTGCTGCTCGCAAAACAGGGAAGACCAGTCGGAATAGGCAGCAGCCCCCAACTCAGCGGCAAAAGCAGCACTCCGCTCGGGCGTTCGGCCAGCAACTGCCACAATCTGCACCTGTCCATCTTTGCGCAAGGCTTCTGCCCGTGAGCGAGCGGCGTAGCCAGTGCCGATGATCCCCACCCGCAAGGCCTGGTTCCTCCCCTAGCCTGTTTCTGTCTGTAGCATCCCACAGAAGGGATCCCTTCCACCACCCCAACTGGGGGCCTTGGCAACTGCTCCCAGGCTATGGCCCCGGCTGCTTAGCTGCCGAACACGCGAACAATGCGGCGCATGGCTTCTTCTACGTTGGCGCGGCTGTTAAAAGCCGACAGGCGCAGATAGCCCTCGCCGGCGCTGCCAAAGCCAGATCCGGGAGTTCCCACCACATGGCAGGTGTGCAGCAGCTTGTCGAAAAACTCCCAACTGCTCAGTCCCTCCGGAGCCTTTACCCAGACATAGGGAGCGTTGACGCCGCCGTAGGCCTGGATGCCGGCTTTGGCAAGCTGCTCACGAATGATGCGGGCATTCTCCAGGTAAAACTGCACCAAAGCCCGCACCTGGGCTTGCCCTGCCTCGGAATAGACGGCTTCTGCCCCCCGCTGCACAATGTAAGCCACGCCGTTGAACTTGGTGGACTGGCGGCGATACCACAGGCTCCAGAGATCCACCCAGGAGCCATCGGCAGCCTGGCCCCGCAGCGACTTGGGCACCACTGTAAAGGCGCAGCGGGTGCCGGTAAAGCCGGCTGTCTTGGAAAAGGAGCGGAACTCAATGGCGCATTCCCTTGCCCCTGGGATCTCGTAGATGGAGTGGGGGATCCCAGGCTCCGTAATGTAGGCCTCGTAGGCGGCATCAAAGAGAATGAGGGAGTTGTGGGCGCGGGCATAGTCCACCCAGGCCTGCAGATGCTCCCGGGTTGCTACCGCGCCGGTGGGGTTGTTGGGAAAGCAGAGGTAGATGACATCAACTTTTTGCTCGGGCAGGCTGGCAGTAAAGTGGTTTTCTGCGGTCAGCCGCAGATAGACCAGACCCTCGTACTCACCCCGCTCGTTGGCCGGCCCCGTGTGGCCGGCCATCACGTTGGTGTCCACGTAAACCGGATAGACGGGATCCGTAATGGCAATGGTGTTGTCGTGGCCGAGAATATCGAGGATGTTGGCGCAGTCGCACTTGGAGCCGTCGGAAATAAAGATCTCAGAAGCGTCGATGTCGCAGCCACGGGCCTGAAAGTCGTGCTGGGCAATGGCTTGGCGCAGCCACTCGTAGCCCTGTTCTGGGCCGTAGCCGCGGAAGGTAGCCCGATCCCCCATCTCCTCCACAGCCCGGATCATGGCTGTCCGGCAGGCTTCCGGCAGCGGCTCGGTAACATCGCCAATGCCCATCTTGATGATCTGAGCTTCGGGATGGGCGGCGGCAAAGGCCTGTACCCGCCGGGCAATCTCGGGAAAGAGATAGCCAGCCTTGAGCTTGAGGAAATGGTCGTTGATCCTGACCATAGGAGCTGAGCGCTGCTGAGGAAAAAGAGCCGTCGGCCCTCCAGTGTAGCCGAAGCCAATTCCCTGCTGCTTCCGTCAACCCCCGTAACCTGCCTGGCTCACTGCCCCAGGCTATCTAGACTGAAGGCGCCCAGTGGCGAGGTCAGTTGCAACTCTCCCCGCTCCTGGGTTAGGCCGAGGGGGCGGCTGGGAAAGGCCACCAGGATTCCTTCTAGGCGCAGCGACGCCGCCACGGGATCGTAGGCCAAGCGCAGCTCGAGATCCCGCAGGTCGCGGCGCACCTCAATGCGGCGGATCCCTGCCTCCGTTAGGCCCAGGCGGAGCCGCCAGTGGTTTTGCCACTGCGTGCCAAGGGTCGCATCCAACTCCAGGCCATAGGTAGAGAACTGGCCTAGCTGCGGATCGTAAACTGCCTGCAGCGCGTAGCTGATCCCTGGCTCATAGCTGTCTAGACCCGAGCGTTGCTCTCGGTTGAAGGTGGTACTGCTGCGCCCCCGGTATTCTAGACGAATTGGCTGCAACTGCCCTTTGTTGAGGTCGTAGGACGTTTGCACCTGGATATTGAACAGCTCAGGGGTGGTGTTCCAAGTAAAGTTGGCGTTGAGGGTATCCCACTTTTGAGCGACAAAGTCATAGCCCAGGCTGGTGTCCAGGCGCAGCAGGTTTTTTACTTCCGCCTGCAGCTCCTGCAAGTTGCGGGAGGCAATCGCTTCCAAATCCTCCGGCGTGTCGTCGGGGAAAGTCAGGGCTATGGGCAGCTCCCCCGGCAAGTCATCTTCAAAGGCAAGGTAGCCAGGGGGCACGTTGAGCAAGAAGTTGCGGGGGGTGAAGAAGCTAATGCTGGCATTGAGGCGATCCACATCCTTGGGGCTGACAGAAAGGGTTTGAAAAGGGGCAGAATTGTTGCCGTAGAAGGTGCGGCTATACCGCAGGTCAATGGTGCTCCAGTCGGCGGGCTTGAGGCTGAGGCGGGGGTTGAAGCTGAGGCTGGATTCCTGGTCGGGAGTGGAGTAGAGGACTTGGGTGTAATCGATAGAGCCGGGTGCAAAGGTTATCCAGGGAGCCGGTTGTATGTCAGTGAACTGAAGGCTGGAGCGCAGCTCGTAGCGATTGAAGAAGTGGAGCTGGGATCCCCCCGCCTGAGCCGGCTGTTGCTCCTGAGTGAAGGTGAAAGCACTGTTAAGGAAGATATCGGGCGTAAGGCGAAGGGGATCGGCGCTAAAGGCCAGCTCAAAATTGCGGCGCGGCTCGGTGTCGCCATTGGAACTGCTGTAGCTGCGGTAGGTCAGGCGGTAGGTGCCGCCCCAGCCGGGTGGGGTGAGTTGGGCACCCAGGGTCAGCCGTGCGTCGGCAAAATCTGGCCCATCTTTGACACTCACCCGCTGGTTGTAGTCCAAGCGCAGATCCGACTGCAGCCAAGGCACGCCCCCGTAGCGCTGGGTGTGGCTGAGGGTGAGGGGAAAGCTATAGGTGCCATTTTCCTGGGATCCGCTGCGGTTGATGTTGAGGGTGGTGGTGGAGAGATCCCCCTGAAAGGTGGCGTTGAGGCGGAGGTCGGCATTGTCGTTGCGCCCGCCGGCAGGGCGGTAGGTGTTGTCTAGATTGAGGTTGAGCTGGCCCCGCAGTTGGCCTGCTTGGCCGAGGAGGTTGGCGGCGTAGAAGTCGAAGTTATGGTCGAGGCGGAAACGGCTGGAAAAACGCTGCTGGTCAGCTTCAGTTACCAAGTAAAACTGGGCTCGCCCGTAGTTGACGCTGTCGGGGATGGGGAGAATGTAGTCGTGCAGAAAGCCGATGCCTAGGCCTTTCTTCTGCAGGAGATCCAGCCGCAGGCCGCCGAAGTTGTACTCGTCGAAGCGGTAGGCCCAACTGGATTTGACAAACACCCCTTCCGCCTCACTGCGCCCCGGCAGCACCCATTGGTGATCCCGCAGGCTGTAGACAAAGAGGGGCAAGTAGGCAATCTGCAGCCCCGCCCGCAGATCGCCCTCTTCGCTGAGTTCGCCGCCGGCAAAGACGCGGGCGTCGTAAACGATAACCTGATCGTCAGGAAACACCTCCACCCGATCCCCTTGCACGTAGTAGGTAATGGGCGGCTCGGGCGAAGTGGTGATGGTAGCCTTCTTGAAGAAGATCCGCTCTCCCAGCAGGGCGGTGGTCTCTTGGCTGCGCACAAAAACCTGGGTACCCGGCTCCTCCCCCGGCAGGATCACCAGCGAGTTTTCAAATTGAGCGCTGCGACCGGGGATATCCAAGTCCAGGTTGCGCCCCTCGATTTGCCGGATCCCGCGCCCCTGGGGTCCGGGGGGCCACTCCATGCGAAAAGGGCCCTCGCTGCGCAGACGCCGTTCCCGCCGGTAAAACAACAGCCGCTCGCCAGTGATGCGGGTGCCGTCGGCCAACTGGATCTGGGCGTTTCCCTCAGCAATGCCCAGGTCTTGTTCGGCAATGTAGCTGAGTACATCCCCACTGACATTGACTTGATCCGGGTCAAGAGGGATCTGCCGTTGGGCAGTGGCTGCCAGTTGCTGACGAATTTGGGATCCCTGGCTGGCAGGCGGAGCGGCTTCTGGGCCGGTGGCAGAAGCGCCCAGATCCCGCAACAGGGGGAACCGCTCCAACAACTGGGGAGCCAGTAGAGATCCGGCAGTGGGGGTGAATGACTCAGTTCCGGTTTGAGCTGCCATCTGAGTGCCGGTGGAAGCAGGTGCAGGGGAAGGGGCGCCGCCCAAATTCCAGCTCCCGCCGGCTTGCGAGAGCAAGGTTGGGATTCGCTGCGCCGCCTCTTCCGAACCAAGCCCCTCTTGCCCTTGAGGGGTAACCGGATGAGCAGTAGCTAAGCTCTCGCCAGTGGCTCCTAGGCCGCGCCTAGCCTCGGTGGGACGCAGGCGGCGTTCTTCTTCCATCCGCAGGGCAGCCGCTTGGGAACGGGGAGAGCCGAGGGAGTCCAGAGTCGGAACAGTTGCAGGGGGCATCGCCGCTGAAGCGGGCCGGGAAGACGGCGTTGCCTGGGCCTGTTGTGCCTGTCGCCGGGCGTGGGCCGCTGCCCCCTCGGCCAAGAGCCGTTGCAGCCGCTGCCGATTCCGCTCTTCCGGCGTGAGCACCTTTTCGGGAGGGGATCCCGAGGAGACAGCAGGTGTCTTCCAAGAGCTGGAGGAGGCCGCTGCTGCACCCAGAGGCAACGCAGGCGCGCTCAGGAAAGATTGGGCCTCGGCTAGGGTGATGGGATCACCAGGGGGAGCAACCGATTCTGGGCTGGAAGCTCGGTGAGCCGGTTGTAACCGCTGGGCCGACGCTTGCGCTGCCCAAAAGTGCTGGTAGCCCTCCATCTTGGTGGGCAGGGGATCCGGCTGGGCAAAGACCGCCCTCCCCATTCCCACCCACAGGGAGCTGCCCCAGCAAAGGGCCAACCACTTGGCCCAAGGGCTGAAGCTAGGCGAGAAGTTGCCGGATCTCACCGTAAAAACCGCCACAGGAGAGAGAAGCCCGCCCCGCCGAAAATCATATTGGGCAACCAGGCAGCCAGCCAGGGATCGATATGCCCAACTCGACCCATGGCTCGTCCCAGGCTCATCAGTACATAGTAAATAAACACCAAAACAATCGCTAGCGCCACGCTGCCGTAGCGACCTGTCTGCCGCACCGTTTGCAGGCCCAGGGGAGCGGCTACCAAGATGGCAAAAAAGCTGGCCAGGGGGATGGCAAACTTGAGGTGGTAGTCTGTTAGACAGCGGGCCACATCGGCAGGAGGGCGCTGTTCCTGACGGTAGCGCTGGCACTGCTCCCACAGCTCCGCTGCCCGCTGCTCCTGGGGCACCTTTTCGGCATAGACCAAGCCCACCAGCTGGTTAACAATGTTGAGCTCCATCTCCGCCACCTGGCCTTCGTAGTAGGTGCGCCCCTGCTCGTCATAGCGACGGATCACCACCCCTTGCAGGTGCCACGCTTGGCCCACCTGCTGCGCCCTTTGGGCCGAGATCACTTGCGGGTAGCGCAGGTGGCCAGTCTCAGCCTTGCGATCCAAAATCAACAAATCCCGCATCAAGCCAGTCTTGGGGTCAATTGATCCAACATGAAACCAGAGATCGCTGTCTACTCGGACAACCTCTCCTGGGCTAAAGGGAAGGGCATCCTGAGCCAGGACAAGGTTGGTGTTGAGAGTCTTCACTTTTTGGTTAGTCTGGGGCACAATCACCTCATTAGTAAAGAGCGCTAAGCCACTAATGAGAAGACCAATGCAGAGCACGGGAAGCAACACTTTGCGATAGGGGATCCCGGCAGCCCGCAGAGCCGTGATCTCGCTGTCGGCCCCCATCCTGCCCAGGGTGAGCAGGGTGGCAAAGAGGCCGGCAATGGGAAAGGTAACTACCAAAACAGCGGGCAGATTGAGAAGGAGAATGTGCAAAATCGTGAGGGGAGGAGCCCCTTTTTTCACCAGTAAATCGGCGTAGATAAAAAGCTGGTTGCCCAGCATCATCACCGTGCCTCCCGCCACCCCCAAGAAGAAGGGGCGGATCATCTCCTTAAAAAGATAAAACTCCAAAAAAAAGCCCCCAAATTTTAGGGATCCCCACAAGCTCCCCCTACCAGCAGCGCCTTGGTGCCGTTTCCCTTTGGTCAATTGGGTGGGCATGTGCCTTTATTCCCTCAGACTGGCGTGCAACTTAGCCGGCCCCAGACGAGTGGCAGGCAAGGGTTGGATCCCTTCAGAGGGCGTCGGTGAGGCGAAATTGAACCATCCCCTGCTGCTGCTCGTCCCCCTCGACGGTGTACTCATCCCGCTCCAAGTTCAGGGTGACCAGCCTGCCGCTGAGGCGGTTGGCGCCCCGGCACATCTGATCCAGAGCATCGCGACCGGGCAGACCCTCACTGGTTTTGGGGGGAACGGGAGTGAGCTCGCCGCGATCGCAGAGGAGGACGGGAGCCTGATCGGCGGTGATCTTGAAAATTTGCCCTTGGTCGGAGTAGTCGGCCCGATCTCCCTCAATAGCGCGGTTAGCCTGGACGATTACCACATTACCGAAGAAGCGGGCATCGCCGCTGGCCTGGTCGATCTCCACGCGATCGGCATAGATCACCGTCGGTTGATCGACATCGGCCTGGGTCTCGGGGTTTTGTAGGCGCTGCGCCAGCCAGTCTCCCTCGATCTGCTCGATCACCACCTCTCCCCACAGCTCTACCTTGTCAGGGGTGATGGTGGCCCGGTTGGCTTTGGCTTTACGCCCCCGCTGGATAAACTCGACGGACCCACTGAACTCCGAGGTGCCCGTGCGGGAGTTGTAAACCAGGCGGGCAGCCCGCACCTCCGTTTCAGCCTGGCGCAGCTCCTCTAGCAGGGATCCGCCTCCGGCAGCCGCTGGGGAGGTGGCCCTCTGCTGGTAGAGAACATTTTCCTCAAAGACGAAGATCTTGTCGCGGTGGTTGCCCTCTAAGCGAGCGGCCGTGAGCACCCGCCCAGGCTCGCGCAGGGTCACTCCCCCCGTCAGCAGGCTTTGGGATTCGCGGCGGCGGTAGGTGCCCTGAGCTGCCTGGATGGTGGTTTCCCCTTGTTGAATTTCCAGGTTGCCCTCCCCGCGGGCAATTTGCGTGTTGCGGTCGTAGGTGAGACGGTCGGCAATGATGGTGACTTCCTGGTCCTGGGGGCTTGGAGTTGCCTGAGGACCAACCTGGGCCAAGCGCAGGTCGGCCAAGAGGGGATCCCAGCTGGTGTCACTGGCTACCTCCTGCAACACCACGCCGCCGGAGAGAATGCTCTGGGCCTGCTGGCGCAGGTAGGTACCCTGGGGAGCGCGAATCTCGAGGCTGCCTTCGCGGATGCGCAGGTTGCCTTTCCCCTCGGCCACCTGTTGGGTGCGGTTGTAGGTGATCTGGTCAGCGGTAATGGTGGTGGAGGTGGTACCGCCCGGGCCATCCGCAGACAAGACAACGAGCTTGCCCTGCTCGGCCCTGAGGAGGGCAAATTGGAAGTTAAACGAGCCGGAGCGGCCTTGCAGCACCATTTCCTGCCCTTTGACAGTAAACGGCGCTGGCACTTCTATGCGCTCTGCAGGGGTAATCCTCAAGGCGCTGGTCAGGAGCAAGCTGCCATCGTTGCTTCTAACCTCTACCCCCTCCTCCAGGTGCAGCTCGTCGGCGGTGGCGTCGTAGCGGGCCCGCTTGGCCCGCCAGGTCATCTGCTCGTTGCTAGCAAAAAATGGCTCCGGCACCCCTTCCCCGCGCTCAACCTTGTCTCCATAGAAGTAGCCCTGCACTCCCTGCTCGAACACCTGCTGCCCAGCAGCCAGCTTCACCTGTTCGGCAACGAGTCGCCAACGACGGCGCCCCCCCTGCTGTCCGATGATGTCCACCTTGCGGCTGACCGAATGGGGCTGATCTGGGGAAGAGGGCTTCACTTTTACTTCTTCAATCTCAATCGCCAAGGCCCAGGCCACCAAAGCCGCCAAGAGCCCGCTCCCCAGGAGCGCCACCCCCAGATTGGAATGGAAAAATTGCTGCATCCTCTCCCTTGCTGCTTCTCCAGCTCGATCCCTAGCTCACTCTGGGCAGTGGAGCCAACTCCTCAACCCGGCAGCTAGGCTGTAGCTTAGCGCAGTTTGCCAGCAGCAGGAGGATCCAGATCACAACCCCCTCTTCCCCTTAACCTAAGCGGCTGAGGATAAAGCCCAACCCCAGAAACAGCCCTAGGCAAAAGTGGAGGCCAACTGCAATGAACTTGGAATGACTAATCCGCTGCGGCTGATCGTAATAGGTGCCCAGCAGGCGGGAAAGCCGTACTGCAAAGGGGATCCCGGCAAAACCCAGCAGTGTCCAAGCGGGGAAAGTTCCTAGCCCCACAAACAGCAGCAGCAAGCCAAAGATACTGCCGCAGATCCAGGGGATGAGACGGGCAGCACGGCGGGTGCCTAGGCGAACCACCGGCGAGCGCTTGCCGGCAGCCAGATCATCTTCCACCTGATGGAAATGGGAGCAAAACAAGATTAAACTGGTCGCCATTCCCACCACCAGCGAGGCTGCCAAGGCCGGCAGCGACCAGGTCTGACTTTGGCTATAGTGGGCAGCCAAAACCGCCAGCGGCCCAAAGCTCAAAAAACAGAGGATCTCTCCTAGACCTTGGTAGCCTAGGCGTAGCGGCGGCCCCTGGTAGGCGTAGCCTAGCCCGCAGGCCAGCAGTACCAACAGCAACACTGTGGGATCCGCCTGCCGCCAGCTCAGCCAGAGGATCCCTGCCAACCCCAGGGCCAGGAAGGCATTGCCAGCCCAGAACACCTGCTCCGGCCTGCCGGTTAGGTTGACCAGCGAGTGGAGCTTGTTTTTGTCCACTCCTGTCTGGGCATCGAAGACATCGTTGCTGATGTTAACCCAAGCCAGAAGGCAAATGGCCGCCCCCAGAAACACCAGCAAAACCCCCACATCCATCACCCCCACCTGGGCATAGGCGATGGCGGATCCCACCCAGATGGGCATGATGGCCACACTGTACATGGGCGGCTTGAGGGCAGCCATCCACAACTGCCGCCGAGAGCAATCCTCCCAAGCGCCCTTCTCGGCAAGCTGGACTTGACTGGTCTCTGGAGCTCTGCAGGTTCTCTTCGACGGCTCCGGCTGTGCGAGCATGTTGGATCTGGCTCTCTCTGGGTTCTGTATTTGCTAGGTTAGGGTGCTTCCGCTCCCATCCCCAAGGATGCTAAGAAACTTTGCAATCTGTAAAGAAGCGCCTGGGATCCGGCGCTGGCGAGCCTAAGCCGCCGGCTGCTCTTTTAATCTACCTATCCTGAAACGCCCTTCTGCAGCTTCCCCTGCCGGTTGCGATGACGCTTGTCCTGTTTTCGGCCAAGGTGGGATCGTCCTCTTTTGCTTGCGCATGACTTCTTCTCTTTTCCCCTGGAAGGGTGCGTCCGGATGCCCGGAAGGGCCCAGAGCCTGGCCGCCCATTCACGCCTCGGCCGGGCCAGGAGAGGCAGAACACTTTTGGGATCCCTTGCTAGCGGCCTGCCAAGAGATGGCGCGAGCGCGAGGGATCCCCCAGATTCTCAGCCTATGGCAACCCATCGCAGGGTTAGATCCGCTGGCAGCGCTGGCCCGGCAGTTGGACTTGCTCGCCCCCAACCGCTTCCCCGGCTATTGCTACCTCTGCCACCAGACGCAAGGGGAACGGGTGCGGGTGCTGGGATGGGGATCCCTGCGGCAGCTCGACCTTTCGGGAAAGGGGAGATTTGAGGCAGCACGGGCCTTTGTACAAGGGCTCCAGCCCCATGTCCATAGCGCTCCCGGCTCCCCCCCAGCGTCCCCCCGCAGCCAGCAGGAGCGTCCCTTGTGCTTCTGCCGCTTTGGCTTTGCCCCCAACAGCGGTGGAGGGGCAGCGCTGGTTCTGCCCCGCTGGCAGCTATTGCAGGTGCAGGGGGGGTTGACGGTGGCGCGGCTCAACCTGGAAATTGGCCCCGACAGCGACCTGGCAGCACTGGCCAGCCAGATTGCTGCTTTTTTTGCCCGCATGCAGCGCCTTGCCGAGGCCCCCTTGCCTGCCTGGAAGCCCCAGCCACCCCTGGAGGTGGCAGTGGCGGAAGAGGCCCTCTTAGCGCGAATTGAAAAAGCCCTGCAAGCAATTCAGGCGGGATCTCTGGAAAAAGTGGTGCTGGCGGAAGCAGTGGATCTGGCCTTGCCCTCTCCCCCTGCTATCCCCTCGCTGCTGGCCTATCTGGAGGCCCATCACCCCGATTGCAGCGTCTTTGCCTTTGCCTTAGAAAGCAAGAGGGATTCTCCTCCCCAAATCTTTTTGGGAGCCAGCCCAGAGCGGCTACTCTCAGTGTGGCAAGGCTGGGTGCAGATTGATGCGCTGGCCGGCTCCGTTGCCCGCGGCGCCAACGGCCACCAAGACCGGATGCTGGCCAAGCAATTGCTCCGTAGCGCCAAAGACCGGCGTGAACACCAGTGGGTAGTACGCTCGATCCAGGAAGCTCTGGGCCGGCTGGGGATGGAGCCCCGCATCTCCCCTCAGCCACGGCTGCGCCGTTTGGCCAACATCCAGCATCTGCAAACGGTAATCGAGGCAGAGCTCCCCGCTGGTGTGCATCTATTTGACCTATTGGCCCAGCTCCACCCCACCGCCGCTGTAGGAGGCTATCCGCAGCAGGCGGCGCTGCAGTGGCTGGAGCAGGTGGAGCCCTTCGATCGCGCCAGCTATGCCGCCCCTTTGGGTTGGGTGGACTTGCAGGGCAATGGCGAGTTGGTGGTTGGGATCCGCTCAGCTCTGATCGAGGGGGAGCGGGCCCGCCTGTATGCTGGCGCCGGCATTGTGGCCGATTCCAACCCCACCCAGGAGATGGCCGAGATCCGCCTCAAGCTGCAAGCGTTGGCTCAGGCGCTAGCTCTACAGCCGTTGCGTAAACTACCCGAGCCCGACTGCTAAGCAGGACGGAGCAGGCTTTAGCGCTACGCAACGAAAGCGCTTCCCTGCCCGCTGGCCAAGCCACAAACACCAGTGACAGGTCTGTAGGCAGGCGGCACCACCGCCCTGTTGTGCCCACTCTCCCCCTGGATACGGGGGAGGTAGGCGGGTCTCCCTCCTGCTGGCTACAACCGCTCCCCAAACAGTTAAAGTTAAGGAGCTCGCCCTTCCGTTGGCCTTGACCTCTCGGCAGCATGGTGACCCCAAATCCCGTCCATTCCCCTCGTAGGGCTGGATCCCGCGCCCAAGTGGGGCTCTGGCCCGGCATCATTGAGCACTACCGGGAGTGGCTCCCCGTCAGCCCCCGCACCCCCGTAGTGACGCTGCATGAAGGTAATACCCCTCTGATCCCCTCTCCCGCCCTGAGCCGACGGCTGGGGCGAGACTGCCAGGTATACCTAAAGTTGGAAGGCCTCAACCCCACCGGCAGCTTCAAGGATCGGGGCATGACCATGGCGGTGTCCAAAGCCAAAGAGGCAGGGGCAGAAGCCATCGTTTGTGCCAGCACCGGCAATACCTCAGCAGCAGCCGCGGCCTATGCGGCTAAAGGAGGCCTGCGGGCCTACGTGCTGATCCCTGATGGCTATGTGGCCAAGGGCAAGCTGGCCCAAACCCTCATGTACGGGGCGGAGATCATCGCCATTCAGGGCAATTTTGACCAAGCGCTGGCCATGGTGCGGCAACTGGCGGAAGTCTACCCGGTGGCCCTGGTCAATTCTGTCAACCGCTTTCGGCTGGAGGGACAGAAAACTGCCGCCTTCGAGGTGGTGGATGCTTTGGGAGATGCCCCCGACTGGCTCTGTATCCCCGTGGGCAATGCCGGCAACATCACCGCCTACTGGATGGGCTTTTGCCACTACTACCAGCGAGGCAAGGCCAGCCGCCGCCCGCATCTCTACGGCTTTGAGGCTGCCGGCGCCGCTCCCATTGTCCTCAATCGCGTGGTGGAACATCCAGAAACGGTGGCCACGGCCATCCGCATTGGCAACCCTGCCAGCTGGGTAAAGGCCAAGGCGGCTGTCCAGGTCAGCGGTGGCAGAGTGGACAGTGTAACTGACGAGGAGATCTTGGCTGCCTATCGTCTGCTGGCAGCGGAGGAAGGGATCTTCTGCGAGCCAGCCAGTGCTGCTGCAGTGGCTGGATTGCTGAAATGGCGGGATCAAGTGCCCGTTGGCGCCCAGGTAGTGTGCGTGCTCACCGGCAACGGCCTCAAGGATCCCGACACGGCCGCCCAGCAGGGATCCGCCCCCATCCACACGGGGGTTGCCCCCGATTTGACTGCTGTAGCCCGCCTAATGGGCTTTTAGCGCCGCCCTGGGCGCTGGGGGAGGAATCTCAGGGGGTTTACTCGCCACTGGGGCTAGAAGGCTGCGCGGGCGACTGATAGTTGCGGATGGCCCGCTTGACCAAAGTGAGAAAGGCGTAGGCCCGTTGATCGTTGGGATCCAAGCGCATCACGGTCTGAAAGGCCTCTTCCGCCTGCCGCAGGACGTCTAGATCGATCTGGCCATCCACCTCTGCTTCCAGTTGAGCCTTTTGCAAGAGCAGTGCCCCGCGGTTGTAGTGGGCTGCAACATGGCTGGGATCCGCCGCCACCACCGCCTCCAGTTCGGCCAGGGCTGGATCCAGATAGCCACTCATACCCAGCACCCAGGCCAGCTTATAGCGAGCTTCGGTGTGCGTGGGATCCTCAGCAACTGCTCGGCGAAACGCCTGGATGGCCGCCGGAAAATCGCCCGCCTGAACCGCGGCAATGCCTTCTTGGTAACTGTTGCTGGCCATAGGCAAGTTTGAGTCCAAAGAGGAGGGATCCCTGATCTGCAGCTTAGCCCTTTCCAGATAGGATCTCCCGGTTTTCCCACCCCAATGGTGAGAAGCGGTTCAGCGCCTTTTCCCCGCTGGGCTTGCCATCCGGGGCAGGGGAAACTGCCTCAGCAGGGGATCTGAGATTGCGCGAAGCCTGCTCTGGCAAAACTCTGCCCTTTCCTAGGATGAACATAGCCGCTAATCAGGGGTGAACCATGAACGCCAAACTGCTCTTCCTGCCGCTGGCTTTGGGGCTGTCGATGGCTCCGGCCAGCGTTGTTTTCCCACAGACGCTGGGCCTCTACCCCCCGCTGCCAAGGCTACAACTGGCCGACACTCGCCTAGAAACCGGCAGCCGCTCCATCCTCGTCAACCCAGTACCTTCCGACTTGCAGGTAAATCTGGAGCTGGATCGGCGTGGCCCTAACCCCATCTACCGGCCTGGCGAGCCGATTTCCATTACCTTGAGCACCAATCGCGACGCCTACGTCTACCTCTTCAGCATCCAAGCCGATGGCCGCACCCATTTGATTTTGCCCAACCGCTTCTCGGGTGGAAACGAGTTTCTGCGGGCCGGCGAAGTGCGCACCTTCCCACCCCCCGGTGCCCGCTACCGCCTAACCATTGCCCCGCCCTTTGGCCAAGCCCAAGTGTTGGCGGTGGCCTCTCCCCGTCCCCTCAACTTTCAGGAGATCGCCTCTTTTGAGCAGGGCAGCTCCTTTGCCCGCCTGCGGGTACAGGGATCCCAACTGGGCGACACCATCGGCCGCGCCATTGTCGTTGAGGAGATCCCTGCCACCGAGTGGGTAGCTACCACGCGCTTCTATCGAGTTGCACCGCGGTAACCCCAGACTTTCTTCCAGAGCCTGGAACCGACAGCTAAGCAGGCTTGTCTCCGGCCTAGACCGAGCCGAAGCTAAAGCCTAGGAGGAGAAGAGCCACCAAGCTCACCCCCAACATCAGACCCGCGGGCAGAAATTTGCCGGTTTTGCGGTAGCGCAGCGCAAAAAGAAGGGATCCCAGCGCCGCCGTCCCCAAGCCCAGGCCCAGCCCCCAGCGGGGATCCATCCCCAGAAGTCCATAGCTAACCCCGCTGAGGACAGCTCCCACCAAACCTCCAACCAAGGACTTGAAGCTTTTGCCTCTCCCATAGCCGACTGCTCCGCCTACCAAAAGCAGCGCCCCATAGACCAGCAAAGTGATCCGTGCAACCACCATGACAGGGAAAATTCTCCTCCCCTACTTAGTTCACGACAATTTCACGGATCAGGGGCAGGCGGAGGGTGATATAGCGGTTGAGAACTGAGGTATCGACAGTGCTAAGGGCATGTCTTTTTTGGCAGGCACTTAGGAGGAGATTGACCAAGTCATCGTCACGCTGATTGAGCCAATCTGGTCTGCCAATCTCACTGACCAAAGACCAAAATTGGCGTATCATCTCAGGAGTCATGGCATCGTCCATTGCCTAGGGTAAGGACTAAACTGCAAAAGGGCAAGAGAAAGAGTCAGCTATAGCTTGCTTCCACGAAGCAGTAGCCAGGGGCTTTAAGTAGCCCTGCAGTTGGCAAGCCAACCACAGGTCTCTGGGCTGCTTTACAAGGGCAGCCCCCGCTAGAGCAATTACCTTGGCTGCATTGGAGTCCCACCCACCAGCTGGGTTGACGCCCTGTAGGCGACGCGCGCTGGTAACGCGAACGCGCAAGCGGCGCGGAGCACTAAAACGCTTCTCTTCCCCCTGACCACTCCACCAGCGCCAGGTCTGGGAGCTGTAGGCAGACAGCACCCGTACTACCGCGCCACCTGCTCTAATTGCCCTGTGAGCATTTGCTTTAGCGGCTCGGAGCGCTCTAAACTGCCACAACTGGTAGAATGTCCTACCGTTGGCTTGTTGCCGTTGCGTCTTGGAGCGCGGCTGCCGCCGCCTCTGCTCCTGCTTGGGGGCTGCAGGCTTTCCGGAGCAGTACACCTGGTTCTGAATGCAGACAGGGCTAACTATCTCCCGCGCAACCTGGCTGTTAGCATAGTGGCAAGCAGCGGCATTAGCGCTGGCGGTGCAGAGCATGTAAGCCCGCAAGGTAGCTCCAGCCGCCTGTGCCGGAGGGAGGGCTAGCTTGCAGACTAAGGTTAGGGGGGGTTGCATAGGAGCAGTCTAGCCACTTGTCTTAGCGGAAGGAAGTCCTTTCTCTGCTGGAGGGCACCGTTTTTTTCGGTAGTCCAACCTAGCGATCCCATTCTAGAGAAAACGCCCTCTCCACGAAGTCAACATTTCAGCTCCGTCACAACTTAGGATAAGATGTCACGCTTTCCCACAAAGTTCAGCAAACCCTGACTCTTCCTTCGGAGAGCTTCGAGCTAAAATCTTCCAGGACCAGTTAGTTATAGTTAGTTTGAATAGACATAAGACAATAGCTTCCCCGCCATCTTTCTTCCTCTGTCTTACTTACCGAGTCATAGGCCCAGCCACCTCTCTTGTCTCTCTCTCTTGAGCTTTACCTCTATCCTCCCTGTATCTTACCCATAGCACTGTCTCACCTCCAACTGGTAAGCTTAGCCCCCCGGCTTGTTGCTGGAGTAACTGCCTAATGGCAACTGATCTCCCTCTGCAGAGGCAGCTCCCCCCAGCGCAACCTCTGCTAGCTGACATCCTCCTAGCCCTGCAGGGGGGACATCTACGGCCCTGGGCAAGAGTGCGGACTCCGCTCCCCCCGACATGTTTCTAGGCCAAGCACCTGGTGGCTGCTCCTACCTCCAGGGGTATGACTTCCAGCATTCCCTGCCGTGGGTTGCCTTGGTTGGCGGCAGCAATACGCCCACCGTTACGAACGGACAACTCCACTGTCTGGGCTCACCCCAGCAGTGCAGAGCACCAAAGCCTAGGCTTGTTCCGCCTTGTGGTCAAGACCTCTCAGGTAGCTCCCCATCTCCAGAATGGATGACTACCCGTCCCCCCTGCCAATCCAAACTGAGGGGTTTCGCCTCCGCCTCAATATCCAGCTGGGCCCAGGCGCTAACCATGGCCGCTCCCACCCGTTCTCGCTCCTCAGGCGCACAGAAAGCTAAGAGGGTAGGCCCAGCCCCGCTGATCACCACCCCGTAGGCTCCTGCAGCTAGGGCTGCCGCTTGGACCGGCTTGAAACCAGTGATTAACTCCATGCGGGCCGGTTGGTGCAGCCGATCCTGCAAGGCCACCTTTAGCCAGTCCACCCGCCCCGACTGCAAGCTGCGGATGAGCAGTCCCAGATGGCTGCTGGAAAAAACTGCATCGGCCAAGCTGACGGACTTGGGCAGGACCGCGCGGGCAGCCTGGGTGGAGACCTTGAAGTTAGGCACCGCCGCCACAATCCCGATGCGCTCGTGCCACTCCACCGGGCAGAACACCCACTGCCCCTGCTGGCCCTGCACACAGAGCTGACAGCCGCCCTGGAGGGCAGGCACTACGTTGTCGGGGTGACCTTCGAGGGCAATAGCCAACTGGAGGAGGGTCTCAGGGGCCAGGTTGAGGGATCCGATGGCATTGGCTCCCAACAGGCCGCCGACAATGGCAGTGGCAGAACTGCCCAGACCCCGCGCCAGGGGCACGTTGAGGGTAATCTCAATTTCCACTCCTGGCACCGGCTTGCTCAGCAGCTCGAAGGCACGGCAGAAGGCGCGATACACCAAGTTGTCCTTGCTCTGGCTTACATGATCGCTGCCGCGATAGTGAATGCTAAGGCCAGCGGGGAGCTTGCGAAATTGGAAGTGGTTGTAGAGCTGCAGAGCTGCACCTATGCAATCAAATCCTGGCCCCAGGTTGGCGGTAGTGGCCGGGACAATTACCTCTACTCGCTCTTTGTCCAAGGGAAAGCTCCTTAGCCAACAGCGGGCAACTCATATCTACCTGTGGGCTCCCATTATCCTACAGAGGGCGGACCTTAGGCTCGCAGGGCCTCAATGGGATCCAGTTGCGCCGCTTTGCGGGCCGGGAAAATGCCAAAGACCAGTCCAGTTGCCGTCGAGAGGGAAAAAGACACAATTACTGCCACCGGATCGACAGTGGTGGCCAAGGGGGTAAATATCCGCACTGCCACCAGCAGGCCGCTGCTAAGGAGGATCCCGGCTACTCCCCCGCTGACCGCAATCAGGATAGCCTCGGTTGCAAACTGCTGCAGGATTTGCCGACTGTCGGCCCCAATTGCCTTGCGCAAGCCAATCTCAGGCGTGCGTTCTGCCACCGAGATCAACATCACATTCATGATCCCTACCCCACCCACCAGCAGGGAGAGCGCCGCTGTGCCGCTTAGCAATACCCGCAGTAGGGTTAAAATCCTAGCTGCCCCATCCAGCAACACCTTCTGGTTGCGGATGACGAAGTCATCCTCCCCCACCAGCTGGTGCCGCTGTCGCAGGAGGTTGCGGATTTGGAACTCGGCAGCTGGCAGATCCGCTTCAGAGCGGGCCGAGACGAAGATGGCCGTCAGCTCCAGCCCATAGGGAGAGCGCCGTCCAACAAAGCGGTTGGCCACCACATCCACCGGCAAAAACAGGCGGGCATCGTTGTTGCCAAACACTGTCGGCTTGGGGCGCAAAGTGCCAATGACCTCAAAGGGCAAGTTGTTGAGCAGCAGCGTCTCCCCAATAGCGGCGGCGGGATCTAAGCCAAACAGCTCACGGGCGGCCTCACTGCCCAGCACCACCACCGGCCGCTGCTCCTCGATGTCTGCCGGCGTGAGGAAGCGGCCCTCCTCGACCTCCAAATTGAGCACCGACAAATACTCTGGCCAGGTGCCTGTGGCCTCGTAGCGACGGTCCACCCCGCCCCGCACAGCTCGGACATTGACGACCAGGCTGGGAACAGCTGCCGCTACAGCAGGCACTTCCGCCGCAATGGCCCGCAGGTCGTCGAGGGTGAGAGGACGGGCATTGCTGGCATCCACTATGCCAAAGCTGGAAGAAAAGACGATGAGCAAATTGGTGCCCAAGGCGCGAAACTGGTCCACAGCCAGCTCTTGGGCAGCCTGGCCAAAGCCCGCAATAGCTACCACTGCTGCGTTGCCAATGAGGATCCCCAGCATACTCAAGCCTGTGCGCAGGCGGTGCCGTCGCACCATTTGCCAAGCCATTTTGGCGGCAACCAGAAGGCTCATGGGTGTGGCCTGCCTCCTGCAGTTCTACCAGGACGGCGCTCTTGCGGGAGCAAACTCTGCAGGGTTACTCCAGGCGGCAGCGCCGTAAAAACCCGATCCCCCGCCTGGAGGCCGGAGAGCACCTGGGTGATCCCGCCCTGGGTGAGGCCTGTCTTTACCGCTCGGTAGATGGGCCGCTGAGTTTGCGGATCCAAAAGGATTACTCCCTCTTGGCCTCCCTCCCGCAGGATGGCCACCGAGGGCACAGTGAGGGCTTGGGGGTACTGCTCTCCGAGAAAATCTACCGCGACATTCATGCCAATGCGCAAAAAGTCCGCCCCTGCCTCTGGCTCGATGAAGACCCGGAAGACTGTAACTTCCCGCACCACCACCGTAGCTGGAGCAATTCGCTTCACCTGCCCTCGCACCACGCGATCCGGATAGGCCAAAGATTGGATCTCCACCGGCTGGCCCACCCGCACCTGGGCAATCTGCGCCTCCGGCACCTCGGCCCGCACTTCAATCCCCTGGGCCAGCGTCAGGATGGAGCTGGAGGAAGCAGCGGTGGCTTCGGGAGCTACGGTTGTGGGAGTTACAAAGGATCCCACTTCCGCAAAGCGCTGCACCACCACACCGGAAAAAGGCGCCCGGATCTCGGCCTCGGCCAGGCGAGATTGCCGCTGGGCCAGCTCGGCTTGCGCCTGCGCAATCTGGGCTTGGATCTGCTGCAGCGTTTCTGGGCGGCTACCCGCTTGCAGCCGCTCCAGCTCTTGTTGGGCAGCTTGCAAGTCCGCTTGCGCTTGTTCCAGGCGAGCCAGCCGTTGATCCAGCTCGCTGCGGGCCACCACTCCCTCCTGCACTAGCGCCTGAATCCGCTCCAGCTCCTTTTGGGCCAAGTCCACCTGCGACTGCGCCGCCTCTACCCTGGCCTGGGCTGCCGCAATGACCTGGGGTCGCTCACCGGCTTGCACTTCCGCCAGTCGGGCCTGCAACTCTTGGATGCGGGCTTGGGCTTGGCGAATGCCACTGGCTAGATCCCCGTAGTCCATACGAGCCAGCACCTGCCCTGCCACCACCTCATCCCCCTGATCCACCAGCAGCTCCGCCAAGCGGCCTGCCTCCCGCGGGCTAACATTCACCTGGCGAATGGGCTGCACCTGGCCGCTTACCCGCAGCCGTTGGCTTAGATCCCTTACCTCGACGGGCACTGTCAACCTTTGCAGGCGCTGCACCCTCTGCCGCTCGAGATACCGCTGAGCCCAGATACCACCCCCTCCCAAGCTAGCCAGGAGCAAACCTAGGAGAACCCAGCCAGTAGGCCATCCTTTCCTATGGGATCCGGCCTGGGCCAAGGGCTGGTCTGCCGATTTGGCAGGGGGCAGGGATTCTGTCTGGGGCTTATTGGGATGCAGGACCACGAAGTCTCCCGCCTCTTTCAAGGGCTTACTTCTAGCCTACCTGGGCCAAAGAGAGGGGGCAAGCCAAGTCTTCTGAGGTGGGTTGGCTCTTCGGAACCCTGGAAACTTGTACAAAAAGCAAGAGGATTGCTACCATGATTGACTGCTGAGAGCGCCGGAGAGCCATGAACGCTCGCATTAACCCCGAGGCCATCCTCCGCTCTGTGGAGGCGGACTACCTGAAGTCGGATCTCCCCGAGATCCACGTCGGCGATCAGGTGCGGGTGGGGGTACGCATTCAAGAGGGTGGCAAAGAGCGAGTGCAAGCTTTTGAAGGCACCGTCATTGCCATGCGTCACACCGGTCTTAACCGCACCATCACAGTACGCAAGGTTTTCCAGGGTATTGGTGTGGAGCGGGTCTTCCCGGTTCACTCGCCGCGCATTGAGTCCATTCAGGTACTCCGGCGGGGTAAAGTGCGCCGCGCCAAGCTGTTCTACCTGAGGAAGCGGGTAGGCAAAGCCACACGCATCAAGGCCAAGGAAGATCTTCAAGGGGGAGCCCTTTAAAGATGGGGGCGAACCTGCTAAGCTGGGTAGAAGGCTGCTTCCTAATGCGTCCTTAGTTCAGTTGGTAGAACGTCGGTCTCCAAAACCGGATGTCGGGGGTTCGAGTCCTCCAGGACGCGTTACTGGAGAGTTGCAGTGGCGGACTGCCTTCTACGGGAGTAGGAAGCCCTTCTTGTCTCCAGCAAGGCCTAGGCTCTCCCTGTCTCCTTCTTGATGCGTTCCAGTTCTGCCTGCAGCTCAGCAATCTGCCGACGCAGGCGAGCTGCCTCCGACAGCTCAATGGCAGCGCTCCCTTTTAGCTCTGTTCCACCCATATCTTCGATAGTGATTTTGCGGGGGCCGCTAGCAGGCTCCCCCTCTTCCTTGCGCTTAGCATTGGCGGCAATGGCGTCCATGTAGGCCCGCGCCTCCTCGGCTCTCATTGCCCCCAACTCTACCAATTCATCCACTAAGGCTTGCACCTGCTTGCGCAGCTCCAGCAGGCGGTCTCTAGCACTCCCAGCCACCTTGGGGGCATTGTCGGCCACCAAAGCAGCCAGGCCCATCCCAAAGTAGAAAGCTTTCTCAGCCAAGTTGGCGAGGGGGTTGTCCTTCTCAGCCATAGGGGGTGCCCTGCCAGGGCCAGCGGAACAAAAATCCAGGTGCAGGAAAAGGGCGACCTGGGTTGACGCGCCTGCTCAGAGCATCCCGTAGTGCTGCTATCTTCCGATCCTGACACGGTTTGGGCGTCTAAGCCGCACGGACCCAGGTCTTCCAGTAGCCTAGCATTTTTTTCTCCTGCTTGAGTTGCTCTAGCGAGGGCCTGGCGGTTCCAAATAGACCGGGAGCCGCTCTCCCGCCCTCTCGCTGCGCTGTACCTCTTCTACCTGAGCTTGAGGGATCGCCACTGGCAGGGTAACCGGTTGAGCAACAAAACAACTGGCCACTGGCAGCGCCTGCTCTAGCTCGTCGAGGGGGCGTGGGATCACAGCCACGGCGTTGAGCTCGCCAATGCGCTCGGCCTCGTACATGCCCGCATCGATGGCAATGGCCACATTGGAGACTGTACCTCGAATGATGACCGTACATAGGCCGTCGCCAATTGTCTCGTAGGCGGCCAGCTGCACATCCGCTGTTTTCAGCATTGTATCAGCAGCCCCCACCATGGCCGGGAAGCCACGGGTCTCCAGCAGGCCCACAGCTAGGTTGCTGAGGCGGCTGTAGCCCCGACTTTGGGCCAATTGAGACAGCTTGCTGCTGATGGGCAGCACTGCCTCTAAGTTAGGCAGGGGCCTTGGGATCACCAGACTGGAGATCTCCTCCTGATTAAACTGGCGGGCTACCTCAATCCCTTCTTCAATGGCAATGCGCACATCGGCAATGTTCCCGCGCACGATTGCTGTGCAGTAGCCGCCCGAGATCTTCTCAAAGCCAATGAGAGTTACGCCTGCCGACTTGGTCATGGCGTCGGCAATGCGGACAATGACTGGGAAGCTGCGTGTCTGGATGAGGCCTAGAGCAGTGGACATGGCCCTCTACTTCTTTATGCCAGTGTAGCTCTCACAACCCTCCGTGCCGCGAGGAGAGGACTTGGCGGTGAGGGTAGATCTTGCCCAGCAGCCGATCCAACTCTGCCCGGCCTGGTATCCCGTTGAGCTTGCGCCCCCCCAACTCTTCTTGCCCTGGCGCAGCTGCCTCCTCCTCCCGAGGGGTTGCCTTGTCTCCACCCGCTGCTTCAGGAGAAGGAGGAGGGGCCTCGGACACCGTCGGTGGGGTAGCTGCCTCTTGCACCCTCTCTGCCTCCCTAGACTCTGTCTGGGGAAAGACAACCCTCTCTTGCTCTCTCCCCCAGGTGGGATCCCCAAGCAGCGAGCTGGGAGGGATCACTGCCTGGCTGAGGACGGAACAGTTGAGCAGGGTAGCCTCGGCGCCAATGCAGGCATTTTCGCGGATGGTGCCTTGCCCAATCACCAGCACCCCCCTCCCTAAAGTAGCCCCCGCCTCCACCACTAGGGATCCCCCACAGGCGTGGAGGATAGATCCTGCGCCAATGCAAACGTTCCGCCCAATGTGGATGCGGCAGCCGGGGTTAGCCCGCAACAGCACCCCTGCGCCAATGCTTGCTCCCTCCTCTATTTCTACCTCACCACTGACCACGTAGTGGGCTTTACCGTTCTGCGCGGGCCAGGCACGTGGCTGGGGGGAGAGGGGCAAGGGGGAAGCTAGGGTGCTTCTCATGGCTAGGGGGCTGGATGGAAACCAACCCGGAACCAACAGGGCTCGGGCAAGAGGGAGATCCCTCAAGGGGTTTGGATGATCTGCTCCAGTACCCGCCGCTTAGATTTGGGGTCAATGCCCAGCAGGCGCACATACTCGCCGCGATGCTCCTCTAGGCAGGCCTCCAGCGCCGCTACCACCTGATCCAGTTGCGTGGCTTCAATGGGGCTACAGCTTTGCCAAGAGGAGGTGCGGAAGCGGCGCTTGTCAGCATGCTCGGTGCCAATGCGGTAGCCTTGGCTAAGCAGTTGCTGGACTTGCGCCACCACCTCGCTGCTAAGACGCCTAGCCCCGGGTGCAGGGGAAGCTGCTGCCCCTGGCGAGCCTTGAGCCGCTGGCGCAGAAGTAGGCGGCTTACCGCTGGGGGTTTGGATGATGCGCTCATAGACCCGCTTCTTCCCTTTGGGGTCGATCCCCAGCAGGCGAACGTAGTGACCCTGGTGCTCTGCCAGCGCCGCCCTCAGCTCAGTTAACACCTCTGGCCCCCGCTGGCCACGAAGGATAGGCCCGCTCTGCCAGGAGGAGGTTTTGAAGCGGCGCTCGTCAGCGTATTCATAGCCAATGCGGTAGCCCTGGGCCAGTAGCCGGTGGACCTCCTCCTGCAGCTCCAAATCCAGGCTGGCACTGCTCCCTTCTGCCCCAGAAGCCGCACCTGCAGCTGCGCCCGCTTCTGCCGAACTGCTGCCTGCCTGATCTTGGGGCGTCTGAATCACCTTCTCCAGCACCCGCCGCTTGGCTTTGGGATCGATCCCCAATAGGCGCACGTACTCTCCTGCATGCTCGGCCAGGGCTGCCCGCACAGCCGTTAGGATCTCCTGGACGGAGCCGCTGAAAGTGCCCAAGGTCTGCCAGGAGGAGGTGCGGTAGCGACGAGCATCGGCCACTTCCAGACCAACGCGGTACCCTTGGGCCACCAGGGTTTGGATCTCCTCCTCTAGGCGCAGTTCCGCTCTACCGGAGCCTGGCATAGCAACCGAAACCCGGCTGGAGGATCCGGAGAGGGGTGCCGGCCCTTCTGGGGTTTGGATAATCTGCTCCAGCACCCGCCGCTTGGCTTTGGGATCGATCCCCAACAGGCGCACATACTCCCCACGGTGGGCTGCCAGAAGGGCCCCCAGCGATTGCACCACCTCGGCCTCCTGGGTGCTGAGGATAGGGCTTTCGCTCTGCCAAGAGGAGACCCGGAAGCGACGAGGGTCAGCGTATTCCAGACCCACGCGGTAGCCTTGGGCCAAGAGGGCGCGTACCTGCTCTACCACCTCTGGGCTAAGAAGGGAGCCACTGCCGTTGTGCCCATTGGCAAGAGAGGAAGAAGACTCCGGAGTTGAGGAACCAGAAGCGCGGGCTTGCAGCAGCTCGTTGCGGATAGGAGCAATACAGACAAGGTTTTCGCTGCAGTGGTAGCCCTCCAGCAGAGCTTGGTTGATGCCGATGACGTGCTGCGCAAACTTGGCATCGCTATCTTGGACATCCGGCAGCCGGTCGGCCTCCGCTTGGTTGGTGATGATGGAGCCGGAGCGCACATATTTGCCTGGCGGGATCTCCACATCCTGGATGAGGCAGTGCAACATGATGATGCAGCCATCTCCCACCCGCGCATTGAACACGGTGGAGCGGAAGCCGATGAAGCAGTTGTTGCCCACATAGGCTGGCCCGTGAATCAAGGCCATGTGGGCAATGGAGGTATTCTTGCCAATCCACACGGAGTAGGGCTGGCCATCTTCCCCGATGACCCGCCCTTTTTCCAGACCGTGGATCACCACCCCGTCCTGGATGTTGGAGCCGTCGCCAATGTAGAAGGGGGATCCTTCATCTGCGCGGATGGAGGTTCCAGGGGCAATGAGCACCTGGGCGCCGATGCGCACATCCCCGATGAGATTGGAAAAGGAATGGACGTAAGCAGAGGGATGAATGGTGGGTTCCGCCAAGCGACGCGACCAGGGCGTTGGCGGCGCGGCATAGGTTTGAGCAGGCATAACCGTGAGCCTCTAGACCAAATCAGAGGAGGAAAGGGAAGGATCCCAGCTAGCGTTGCTCGCGCTTGTTGTAGAGGGAGCGACCGTCGATGCTAACGGTGTCAATAATTGCCATCACCACTGCATCTAAAGGACGGGTTTCATTTCCCCGCGGTTGGCGAGCCGCGCTACCTTGGCTAACCAGCACCCATTCCTCGGCGCCGGCCCCCACTGGATCAGCAGCCACGGCATAGTCTGGCTGCGGCCGGCCCTCGAGATCGACATACTGCACCACCAGGAACTTGACGCCCGTCAGGCTGGGATCCTTCTGGGTGCTGGTGACGGTACCCCGTACAATCGCGATACGCATCTAGGGACGCGTGAAGGGACGAATGGCATTGACCCCTTCGCGGAATTGGGCCACATCCTCGGTGTAGCGAATGGGCAACACGTACTCCAGGTTTTCGTGGGGACGGGCAATGATGTGCCACGAGAGCAACTGGCCACCGTTGACCCGCTTTACGGCTTCGATGCCGGCAGCTACTGAGGCCTGTACCTCAGAGACATCGCCCCGCACGATCACGGTAACGCGCCCACTGCTAATTTTCTCGTAGCCCACCAAGGTGACGCGCGCTGCTTTCACCATGGCGTCGGCCGCTTCTACCACCGCTGGGAAGCCCAGCGTTTCAATCATTCCAACTGCGATGGCCATAGGGACTCCTTACACTGAGATGGGTTTAGGGGGGGGCTGGAACTCTTCCAGCTTGCGGCCTAGGTGCGAAACTGCTCCACTGCTTCGGTGTAGCGAATGGGCAGCACGTACTCCAGGTTTTCATGGGGCCGAGCAATGATGTGGTGGGAGAGAACCTCACCCCCACTGACCCGCTTGGCAGACTCCAAGCCGGCAGCTACCGAGGCCTGCACCTCCGAGACGTCGCCCCGCACAATCACGGTGACACGCCCGCTGCCAATTTTTTCGTAGCCCACCAGGGTGACACGCGCCGCTTTCACCATGGCGTCAGCTGCTTCCACTACTGCTGGAAACCCCCGCGTTTCAATCATTCCAACTGCAATAGGCATATCAACTCTCCCCTCTTGAACACCTAGTTCTTGAACACCGTGAAGATCAACCTAGCAGTCGCTGCCTTTAGCTTGCTGCCGGGATCTTGCAACCTTATCGGCTTAGGGAAGATCCTCTGCCCTAGCTTCAACTGATAGCTCTTTCAGTAAAACCAACCCTGACTCCCTTAGGCGCTTCTCTTTCCCTTCCTGCCTGAGAAAGACCTGCCTAGCAGCAGACCTCAGACAAGGTGGGAACGAGCCACTAGAAGCCATTGCGGTTTCACTGCAGCCATCGTTTAGGAGGGCAAAGCTGCTAACTCTGAGCTCAACGCTAAAACAATCATACAGAAAATTTGGCTGAGATGACTCAGAGCGAGGATCCCCAACCTAAGCAGAATGATATCCCCAATCGTCCTGAATAAAAATCAACATTTTTAATTAGAGTGATAGTTTTTATTAAGAAAGCATGACTGTTGTTAACCGTTCACAAATAGTTCCTGACATCTCCTTTCCCTAAAGCTCCCAGCTCAGCTACCCCTTCCTTGACAGCGCAGCGATGAGGGTACCTCCAAGCCATGGGCTTCCAAGAGGCCGGCTTGGCCTAGCAACTGCCTTGGGGATCCCTGAGCCCAGATACGGCCTTGATCCAGGAGGATCACCCAATTGCACACCTCAAGAATGAGCTCCAGATCGTGGGAGGCCAGCAGAAAGGTGTGGCCTGCTTGCTGCAAAAAGGCAATGAGCCGTCGTCGTGATCGCAGATCCAGGCCGGCAGTTGGCTCGTCGTAGAGCACCAGCTGGGGCTGCATCGCCAGGACTCCAGCGAGGGCAACTAAGCGCTTTTCGCCATCGGAAAGGTGGTGAGGTGGGCGATTGGCTAGATGCAAGGTGCCGGTCCTTTGCAGGGCTGCCTGCACAGCGGCCGTAATCTCCGCTTCAGGCAGGCCGAGATTGCGCAGTCCAAAGGCTACATCTTCGGCCACGGAGGGGGCAAACAGTTGGTCAGCGGGATCCTGAAACACCAGCCCCACCTCAGGCCGAAACTGGCCGGGCTGCAGCGGCTGACCCAACAACGTAATCTGACCGGCCCAGGGGGGCAAGAGACCAGCAAGGGCAAGGAACAGGGTAGTTTTGCCAGCACCGTTGGGGCCAATAACCCCTACACGCTGGCCAACTTCAACTCTTAGATCCAGCCCTTGCAGAACCGGCGGGCAACCAGGGTAGGCAACCCACAACTGGTGAACTTCTACCGCCAGCTCTGGAGTCATCCCTAGCGCAGCTCCAAATCCTTCCAGCGCCTCTGCAGGGCAGCAGGGGTAAGCTGCAAGGTGGGCACACTGGGGCTGGTTAGATCAATCCGGAGAATTTCCTCAGGCCTACACTCGCAGTAGCGGAGCAGATCCCGCATTTGGTTGAGGGTTTGAATTTGCAGGGGCAGGCGGTCAGAAAGCGGCCCCAGATAAACATTGCCCAGCTCGGTGTGCAGGGTAATCCCTCCTCCGGAGTGCCAATCCACTGCCCTGATTTGAAATTCAGAAGGTTGCAGGGCTTTGAGCAGTAGCGCCCATTGCTCCGGTGGATGGTTTTCCCAGCCCAGCAGCTCCAACTTAGGCAAAGACCTAGACTGGAGGAAACGGTAGGGATCCGGCGGCAGCCAGTTGCCCTGCAGATCCACCCACCCTGCCTGGCCGCCTTGACGAGCCCGAGCAATCGGCCGCCGTTCCCGCACTTGGACAATAACCCCCACCGGCAGCAACCGCCGCTGCACCTGGACGCTTTCAAAAGGAGAAGGGCGGCTGGGAGATCCCAGCAAGGCTTTTTCCAAGACAGTCGGCTGCACCTGCCAGATATTCACGGGATAGGTCAGAGGCAATTGCTCCCGTATCCAGTCGGGATCCACCCAGTAGCTGCCCCTTACCTGAATTTGCTCGGGCCGGCGAATCTGCCAGTAGGGCTGCCGCAGGCCCAACACCAGCAGCGTCAGAACGCCTACTGAGATAGCCAAGCGCCAGGACCCCTGCCAAAAGCGACTGCGCCGTTGCTGACGCAAAAGTCGCCTGCGCTGCAGAAGTTGTTCGTGCGTGGCAAGGTGGAGCATCTCCTGCTCCCCTTTAGCTTGCAATCTCCTCAACCTGATCCGCCCGCAGCCAAATTGGGGGAGTGGGGACAGCTCCAAACTTAATCTGGACGTAGTCCCCCCTAATGTCCACTACTTCCCCAGCAGTTTCAAAGACGTAGTTGGGGATCATCGGATCACTGGCCTGAGCTTCCAAGCTGCCTTGCAGTTTCTCACGGATAGCTCTTACCAGGGTGCCTCGCTTGATCGCCATTGGCTTTTCCTCTAGTCCTGATTGGCGGGTTAAGTCCGCAAGCTGATCCCTTCCCAAGACTCCCTTGCAACCAGCCTACTTTTTCCGTAAGCTGCGGGCCATCTCGCGGAACTTCTCTAGGTCGGATCCTCCTTGGCGGCGTGAGCCTGCTCCGCTGCTGCCATCTGAGGTGGGGGAGCTCTGCTCAGCCACAGGTTCAGCAGCCTTGGTTTGTTTTTCTAGCTTAACCTTGCTCAAGGAAGAAACCTCCTCCACCACCTCTATCTTGCTGCCAGAGCCAAAGTCTTTGAAAGTATGCTTCACGAGCTTAGGGGTGCGCATGTATTCGATGTTGCCAAGGGTCTTGGCCTCATCGGGGGGGAGGAAGAAGGTGTTGTCTTGCTTGCCTTGCTTTTTGGCCGGCTGAGCGACCTTCTCTGAGACGGGATTGGAATCTGCTTGGCCAGGCGAGCCGAAAAGGCGCCGGAGAATGCCTACCATTGTCGTTTTGCTTGCAGTACGAGGAAAGTTGAGCCGGGAATTCAGCCAGCCGCGCTTAGATAGGGTAACGGCTGAGCTCGGCTATGGAATCATGTTAAGCTAACTCAAGATAACATGCTCCCTCCCTCCAGAGCAGTCTTCTTGGCCAACTGTTTGGAAGGCTTCCACAGGCAGCAGAGGCCAGCGAGAACCTCCCCAGGATCCCTCGACAAGTTCAGGGATCCGAATAGCTGGCCGATAGACTTGCTCAAAAATGGTTTCGACTACACCGGTCTGAAGGTATTGGCTTGCCTCAGGACTGGCTTTGGGATCAGCGCTCCTAGATCCCCACCTCACCAGGCTAAAAAGCCGCTGCGAGCCTTACCTGGCAGGAGTTGAGAAGCGGACGTTATCCCTGGGCCTCCGAAAGCGTACTGTAATCTTGAGCGGGCTGCCTAAATTCAAGGCTGTGCCAATGCAGCGGGCCAAGATTTGAATGTTTTGCCTTTGTTCCAGCGATTCTAAGATCCCGGCGATGGACGAGTACCGCACATTCATCTTAAGCCAGATCCCAGTTCGAACGAGCTAGTATCTTACACACAACCTAAAAAGCAATCGAAGAACAGCAAAAGAAACACTGCATCGTTCTTTGCATAGAGGCTAGGATGACCTACCCCTCTCCCGCATCGGTAACCCTACGGATTTTGTTTCAGGAATAGTCAGCAACTTGCGGCAAGAGAAAGACTCAAGGCAATCCCGTAGCCTGGTTCCTTCCTGCGGCTCTGCTGTCTGAAACAGCCCCTGGCCCTAGTAGGTGTTGCTGTTCCACCTTAGAATCTTAAGTAGAGTTGAGTGCCCCTACTGCCGCCTGGCCGGGTGCCTTTCCTTGACACTCTGGAAAGGGGTGGCCCAGCCGCAGAGGCGGGGGCGACGGCCATTGCGTTTTGAGAGGAATCCATGTTGTTCATTTTTAACCTAGCGAAGCGTCTGCAGACCATTCTCCTTGCTCTTGCGGTTGGGGTGGCTGCGGTGGCTTTCCTGTCCAACCCTGCTGCTGCTGAAACCTACACGGTTAAGATGGGCTCGGATAAGGCCCAACTCGTTTACGATCCCCCCACGCTGACTATCAAGCAAGGGGATACAGTTCGGTGGGTTAACAACAAGGTCTATCCCCACAACGTCGTTTTTGACAAAGTACCGGGTGGTGATGCAGCCCTGGCAGCTAAGCTCTCCCACAAGGCCCTGCTCACCGCTCCCAACCAAGTGGTGGAGACGGCCTTTGTCGATGTCCCGCCGGGTGAGTACACCTACTACTGCACGCCCCACCGGGGAGCCGGCATGGTTGGCAAGATTATTGTCAAGGGGTGAGTCAGACCCTAAGCAAGGGATCCCACCTTCTGCTTGCTGGGGGGGATCCCTGGCCATAGTATAGAAAAAGCTAGCTCTCTCAAAAGTGAGAGGGCTTTTTTGCAAAGAGATGCCTAGCTAGCCTGGGCTTAGGCTAGACAGGCGCTAGCCCATACCTGTAGTCCCCCAACGAGTTTCCCATGACCACCCCTGTTAAAGGCTACCTTCTCCTGGCAGTTTCTTGCGTCAGCGCCATTGCCGCTGTGGGCTCAATCTTCGAGTTGGCGTCTGGTGAGCCAGACTTTGGTGTCGGCCCCACCAGTATCATCTTGATCGTTGCCGCTCCCTTGGCCGTTTGGCTGTTCCAGGCCGCAGTTGAGGCGGCGCGAGCTGCTAACGCCGCCGGCAAGGGGGGCAAGAAGAGAAAATGAGGAGCAGGTAGAGGGGAAAACCTTGGCTAAGGGGAGGAAATTAGCAGGTTTGCTGTAGCGAAACCTGGGATTCCTCGGCTGCTTCTGCTGCCGGGTGGAACTCCGGCAAGAGTTCCCGTTTTTGCACTCTTCCAAGAGCTGCTTCCAGCTCTGCAGTCGCTAGGGTACAACTTGAGCCGCTGCCGTTTAGCACGGTCTCCGTTACCTGTCCGCTTTTGTCAATCCGATACTCAATCTTGAGGTACTCGGGCATCTGCCTGCTCAACAACTCCTTTTCTCCTCCCTATTGTATTCCTGCTTTTTCCTCGGCTAGAGGGGCTGGGCTCTATGGCTTCGGCGCGTCCCCCCTTGCAAGCTGGCAGAAGGGATCCCGGCATCCGCCGCGATCTGCAATTGGGAGTGGGGGCACTGCTAGGCGTTGTCTTGATCGGTACCCTCTGGTACCACGGGGTGGAGCAGTGGCCTTGGGTGGAAGCCTTTTACATGAGCGTCATCACTCTAACCACGGTCGGCTTCATGGAGGTGAGGCCGCTGGGGGATCGGGGGCGTTTGTTTACAGTGGCCTTGATCCTGATGGGGGTTCTGAGCATCGGGTTCATGGTCAATCGCTTCACCGATGCCCTGATCGAGGGACATTTCGAGGAAGGGATCCGGCAGCGAAAGTGGAAGAAACAGATGGAAGCGCTGAACAACCACTACATCGTCTGCGGTTTTGGGCGGATTGGGCGGCAGGTGGCCCAAGAGTTTCAGGCAGAGGGGGTGCCGTTCTTAGTGATCGATCAATCCGCCGAGGCGATTCAGGTGGCACGAGAGTTGGGATATGTGGCTCTCCAGGGGGATAGCACCCTGGACGCCACCTTGCTGGCGGCGCGGGTACAGCAGGCTGAGGGGTTGATTGCCGCCCTCTCCACCGATGCCGAAAACCTCTATGTAGTGCTGTCGGCCCGCACCCTGAACCCCCGCATCCGCACCATTGCCCGCGCCAACACGGAAGAGGCTTTGCAAAAGCTGCAGCGGGCAGGTGTCACCCACGCCATTTCCCCCTACATTACGGGTGGGAAACGGATGGCAGCGGCTGCCTTGCGTCCCCGTGTGGTGGACTTTGTAGATGGGATCCTCTCCGGTCGAGATCGCACCTTTTATCTAGAGGAGTACGAGCTGGCGGCTGAAGAATGCCCCTACGTTGGCCAGACCTTGGGGAAGGCCAATCTGCGGGCCCGATCTGGCGCTTTGGTGGTGGCGATTCGGCGGGCAGATGGCCAGTTAATTGGCGGCCCCAGCGGGGACACCTTGTTGCTACCGGGGGATCTGCTGCTGTGTATGGGCACGGCTGAGCAGTTGCGCCGCCTGGGTCAGTTGCTCTATCCTCGCCCCTAGCTGAGCTGGACAGGCTGGCTAAATGCGCCTGAGGATGCTGGGACCGTGGGAATCGGTGCCACAGGTTTTTAAGAGTCCGTAGGTCTCGGCCAACTTTTCCCCCGTCGCCGTCTCTTCTGGGCTGGGAGCCCAAGGTTCCGGATTTTTGTAGGCGTAGTAGACCTCAAGGCCGTCGATTCCTAGAGCCGCTGCGGCGGGGACAATGACTTCCGCAGGTAGCCAATAGCGGAAGGGATGGGCCAACACTGCCAACCCCCCTGCCGCTTGAATGGCCCCAATGGCCTCAGCGGCAGCCAGGCCGGGAACTTGCTTGCCTTGGATGTAGGGAGCCAAAACGGCAGCAGCGGGGTCAAACCCGTAGCCAAGAATGTGCACCTCGCAGCCCAGCAGGTTGGCTGTAATCTCGATCCCCGACCACAGAATGGGATCCTCGGGGCGATCCAGGTGGGCGCGGGCCTGTTCGTAGCCCTTCAGGGTGTGGTGATCGGTGATGGCTAGGCCCCTGAGGCCATGTCGGCGCGCCTGCTCCGCCAGTTCCACGGGATCCATTTGCCCATCCGAACAGCGGGTGTGCAGGTGAAAGTTGTACTGCAAGGGACAAGAAAGGGGACCGATCCCTTGCAGCACCCGCCGCAGCTCCCCTAAAGAAGCCACCCTCCAGGGACTCCCTTGCAAACCAACCGGCATGGCTACCCTTGCCTCTCGAATAGGCCCCGCTCCAGAGCAGCTAAGCTCCGAAGCTTTATGTTTTGTTAAGCATGTCCACCTATTCTAGCCGGGTTTTAGCTGGGGTGGCAGCTACCGCTGCCTAGGGGTTGGCCAAGATCTCTTCGGCGGCCTTGAGGGCTGCTCCAGGAGAGAAGTCACTGTAGCCCAGGGTGTGCAGGGTGGACTCCAGAGCAGCCAGCGTGGTGAGAATGTCGCGGTCGCTTACAAAGCCTAGGTGGCCGATGCGGAAGATCTTGCCCTTGAGGTGGTCTTGGCCGGCAGCCAGGGCAATGTCGAAGTGCTTCTTGAGGGTACTGCGGAGGGTGTCGGCGTTGATCCCTTCGGGAGCCAGCACGGCTGTTACCGAAGGACTGGCCGCCGACTCTGGGTTGACCAAAAGCTTTAGCCCCAGCGCCTTGACACCGGCGCGGGTGGCCTGGGCCAAGCGGGCGTGGCGGCGGTAGATGGCTTCCAACCCTTCGGCCCGCATCAGGCGCAGGGTAACTTGCAAGGCGTAAAACAAGTTCACTGCCGGGGTAAAGGGAGTGGTGCCCTGGCGCAGGGCTTTTTGGGCCAGCTTAAAGCTCCAGTAGTACTTAGGAAAGCGAGAGCGCTCAGCAGCAGCCATGGCCCGCGGGCTGACGGCCACAAACCCCAGCCCCGGCGGGATCATGTAGCCCTTCTGGGATCCAGAGGCCACCACATCCAAGCCCCACTCGTCCATAGGCACTGGCATCGCCCCCAAACTGGTGACCGCATCCACAATCACCAGCGCTTCCCCATGCTCACGGGCGGCAGCTGCAATAGCCTGCACATCGTTGGCCACGCCGCTAGAGGTTTCGGAATGGGTAAGGATGACCGCCTTGATGGTCTTTTCGCGGTCAGCAGCCAGCTTTTCTTGGAAGACTTCGACGGGATAGGGCACCCCCCAGGGGGTTTCTATCCGCTCGCACTGCAGGCCAAACTGCTCCGACATCTCGGCCCAGCGCTCGCCAAACTTGCCGTTGACCCCCACCAAAACCCGTTCCCCTGGGCTAAGGGTGTTGAGGATCCCGGCTTCCATGGCCCCGGTGCCGCTGGAGGCAAAGACAAACACATCGGAGGTGGTCTGGTGCAGCCAGCGCAGCCCCTCCGTCACCTCTTCCAAAATGGCGGTGAACTCTTTGCTGCGGTGCTCGATAGGCCCCCGCGCCATGGCCAGCAGCGCACTCTCGGGAACCGGAGTGGGGCCAGGGATCATCAACATCAACTTGTCTTTCATGCGTGTCCCGCCAGGGAGGTCAGGTTTGAGAGGTGGCGGCCAGATTCGAACTGGCGCATAGAGGTTTTGCAGACCTCTGCCTTACCACTTGGCTACGCCACCCTATCCCTTAATCAGGCTATGTATTCTACCCGAAAATGGGATCCTGCTGCCAGGTGCTGGGGGCGTGGTAGGGCTTGGGTCGGCTTTTCCCCCGCAGGTCGTCTTTGCCGCGGGGGCTGAGGGTGGCTGCGCAGACCCCCAGCCTAGTCAGTTACAAGCAGTAGCCGCGGGGGGTGATCAGCCACCTGCTGTAGCGGAAGGTCTGGGAGTTGCCAATGAGCACTAGGGTAAACATGTCCACCTGCTCAGGATCCAACTCCCCTAGCGTGGTGAGGTGGAGGACCTCGCCGGGACGGTAGAGGTTGCGGGCCACCGCCACCGGGGTGTGGGGGGGACGGGCGGCCAAAAAGATCTGCAGGGCTTTGAGGAAGGGATCCAGCCGCTGCCGCGAGCGGGGATTGTAGAGGGCCACTACAAAGTCAGCGGCCGCCGCCGCCTGCAACCGCTTCTCGATGGCCGGCCAGGGGGTAAGGCGATCGGAGAGGGAAATGGCGCAAAAATCCTGCATCAGGGGCGCCCCCAGGCGGGCGGCGGCAGCCTGAAGGGCGGAGATCCCTGGCAGCACCTCCAGAGAGGGGCAGCTCCCATCCCAGCCGCTGCGGGCCAAGTACTCCAGCACCAGCCCGGCCATGCCGTAGATCCCGGCATCTCCCGAAGAGATTACTGCCACCTGCAGCCCCTGCTGGGCCAGGGCAATGGCCCGCTGCGCCCGCTGCACCTCCTGGGTGAGGGGGAAGGCCTCCCGAATTTGGCCGGGGTGCAGGAGGGGTGCCACCAAGTCCAGATAGAGCTGGTAGCCAATCACCACGTCGGCTTGGGCCAGAGCCAGGCGGGCAGCCAAGGTCAATTGAGCGGGATCCCCAGGGCCGGTGCCAATCAGCCACAGGTGCCCGGCGCGAGGGGAATACTCCTGAGCAGCGCGGGCAATGGCCAGGGTACACGCTCCCTCAGTCTCTGAGGCAAAGACCTGCTTGGGGCAGAGGAGGGTGGCCCCCTCCTGGGCTAGCTTGTCCTCCCCCGACCAGCGCTGGGCAGCCAAAAGAGCAGCCGCCTCTGCCACCGAAGGGGTGCCCACCGCCTGCCGCACCGCCTCCGAAGGGTGGGGAATTGGGATCCCGGCCAGGGCTTCGGCAGAGAAGAACTGGATAGGCCAGCCGTAGGCCTGGGCTAGCTCCAAGAGTCCCACTTCCTCCCGTTTCAGCTCCAGCGTGGCCAAGCCGGCAATGGCTTCGAAAGCTAGCCCCTGAGCCTGCAGCAGGCGGCGCAGGGATCTCTCCAGCCAGGCGCGACTGGTGCCCCGCTCGCAGCCCACCCCTACCCACAGCACCCGCGGGTGCCAGTGGACGGTGGGGATGGGGGGGCAGGGTGTTGTATACTCGCCAATCCGGACCTGGGCCACCGCCTGCTCAGGAGGGGTGGTGAAAAGGGGGTGATCTGGGGGCCAGGCCTGGCGCCAAAGCTGTGTGCCACAGGTTTGCTCAACGGCCACCGGCTCTCCCCGCGCCAGAGCGGCTGCCACTCCGTTCCAATCGCCGGTGCCCCGCTGCCAACCGTAGGGATCCCCCAGCCCATCCAAAGGCGGGATCCCCAGTCCTTCTGAGGCAGAGGTGAGGATGGGCTCGGCCCCCAAAGCAGCCGCCACTTGCCGCGCCAGCGCCTCAGCTCCCCCCACATGCCCGCCACAGAGGCTGAGGGCCCAGCGGCCCGCCTCATCCACCACCACCACCGCCGGATCCCGGTATTTGTCTTGCAAGAGGGGGGCAATGAGCCGCACCACCGACCCAACTGGCAGGACAAAGATACAGGCCTGCACCTGCGGCCAGTTCTGGGCCACCGCTGCCGCCAGGGAGCCCAGTTCCCCATAGTCTTGCCAGGGCGGAGGCAGAGGCTCTCCCTGAGGGTTGGCTTTGCTCCAACACACCCACTCCCCCGGCAGCAGCGAGAGCAAAACCTGGGCCAACTGGCGACCGCGGGGGGTGGGAGCAAACAGGGCAAACTTCATCCGCTGGGAGGGTGAGGGTCCTATACTGGACTATAGAACCACCCACAGACAGTGCCGATGTTGGGCCCTCTTGGACTGCTCTTGCCCCTAATTCCTCTAGAAGCTTTGCTTTCGACCAAGGGGCTAATGTTTTTGCTGCTATCGGCCTATGGCGGGGCCATGTGGACGTTTTTGAGCGGCGCGCCGCGGGTTTACACCATTATCGTGCCCGATCTAGAGCAAGCAAGGGGGTTTTACGAAAAGGTGTTGAAGCTGCCGGAGGCAGAGCTGCCGCTACAGTACTACTACGGCTACGAGCAGAGCGTCGTCAGCTCTAGCCTGGGCTCCATCTATTTCCCGGGAGATATTGGCCTTAGCTCTCGCCCTGAGGCCAAGGGCCAACCTGCCTCGAAAACCCTCGATACCGCCGGTCTCTGGTACCAGCTTTCCGACAGCGTGCAGCTGCACGTGATCCCTGGCTCTACCGATCCCTACCCGGCCTCCGTCCCCTACGGCAGTCCCTCCAGGATCCCCTCTGTACCTACCTACGGAGCGGCAACAGCAGTAGGCCGCAGCAGCGGCGTGCGCTATCGCCACACCAGCTACGAGCGGGAGGCCCTGAAGGCCCTCCTGCGGCGGATTAACAAACAAGGGATCCGCAACAGCGTCCGCTCCGAGAAACCCCTCGTCTTCTGGGTGCGGGATCCGCAAGGCCAAATTATTGAATTTGCCGAGCTGAAGAGTTGAGGCAATTCCGCCAACCTGCAAAGCAGCAACAGTCGAGGAAACACGAATGAAAGCAACACAACGGCTACTGCTCCTGGGCTTGGCTTTGCTCTGTCTGTGGGCGTGGGGTGAGCTGCCAGCCATGGCTCTGTCGCGGGCCAAGGACAATCCGGCAGTTACCGTGCAGTCCCCAGCCAAGGAGTTCATCACCACTGAGTCCGGGCTGCAGTACTACGACATTGTGGAAGGCACAGGCCCTTCCCCGCAGCCAGGGCAGAAGGTGGTGGTGAACTACGTGGGCAGACTTCAAGACGGTACGGTCTTCGACAGCTCCTACAAGCGCAACCAACCTTTCACCTTTACCTATGGGGTAGGGCAGGTAATCCGCGGCTGGGAAGAAGGGCTAGCCACGATGCGAGTGGGGGGTAAGCGGTACTTGCGTATCCCGCCGGAGTTGGCCTACGGCAGCCGCGGTGCTGGTGGCGTGATCCCTCCCAATGCCACCTTGGACTTTGAGGTGGAGCTCCTAGCCATCCAATAGACTCGGGACCCAAGCTAGGCTGGGTAGCCCCATCAAGGGGCGTGGGGTAAGATGGCAGGGCCCTGTGGGAACTCTGCTACAAACTTGTCTCCGTCTGTGCGGCCCAATTTTCCCCCCGAAGCTCCTAGTGCAGAAAAAGCCCGCCTGCGCCAGCACTTCCGCCAACTGCGGCAGGGGCTAGATCGCTCCCTAATCAACCAGAAGATAGTGGCTCATCTGGCCTCTCACCCCCAGCTTTTGGCGGCCAAAACCATCTTGGCCTACGTGGCCTTCGGCTCTGAGGTGGACTTGGGATCCCTATTTGCTGCGCTGCCAGAGAAACGCTGGGGGATCCCTCGCTGCCTGCCCCAGCGGCAGTTGCGGTGGCATCGCTACCACCCGGCCGAGCTCGTTCCCAATCGCTGGGGGTTGCTGGAGCCCTCTCCCGAGAGCGAAGTTATCGACCCTAGCGAGGCGGATTTGATCCTCGTGCCTGCCCTAGCCTGCGATCGCTGGGGCGGGCGCCTGGGCTATGGCGGCGGCTATTACGACCGCTTTTTGGCCTCCTTGCCAGACCCCGGCCTGCCCAAGTGGGGCATTGTCCCGCAGGCCTGTCTGCTGGAGCAGCCCCTCCCCCAGGATCCCTGGGATCAGCGCCTGGACGGGATCCAGACCGAGGAGGGGTTTTACCCGGCAAGGAATCCCCTAGACTAAGGGGGTAGGCCTAGGCCTTGGAGGAAAAGGAATGAGTCTGACCCAAAGGTTTTCTTCCCTTGCTTGGAGTCTGGCTTGGGTGGTCCTAGCGCTGCTCCTAGGGGGCTTTGGGATGATCCCGCTGAAACTAAAGGATCTCCACGTCACCCCCTGTCCCGATACCCCTGAGTACACCAACCTGGTCACCAGCAACGGCAACCCCATACCGGCCAGGTGCCTGTTTATTGAAGGCACGGTGGTCAACCGCTCCAAAAATACCGTGCTGAATGCAGATGTCTTTGGTCGCCTTTACGATGCCAACGGCAACGAGGTTTTGCCGGAGCGCACCCGCCTGGGGGCAATTGAAGAGGTTCCTCCTGGCGAAAGCCCCTTCTCCATTCGTATCTCGGTGCCCGTGACCAGCGCCCTACCCTTAACCCTAGAGCAATTCAAGGCCAGCGGCTTCAGCGGCACCGTGCGCCGATGAACTACCCCACCGCGCAGGCGGGTGGGGTTTCCCCATCCGCTTGACGGCGAGATTTTTGTCTCTTCCTCTGCCCCAGTTGCTTCATAGATCCCGTGTACCGGGTCTCTGAAGTAGAGCTGAAGCAT